>NZ_SNXO01000031.1 GCF_004362975.1 Aminicella lysinilytica
CACGCAAAATCCAAATAATATACTAAGGCCCCTAACACTTTGAAATCACAAGGTTTAGGGGCCTTTTACGCTTTTTTTACTGTCAAAGACAGGATCTTAACATATTATGGTTGGAAAATAAAGTATTTGTGCAGATATTCAGCAATTCAACACAAACAAATAGAGCTGCTGCGCAAGCAACAACTCTTCTTTGTTTGCCTTAATAGTGGAAATGTGTCTAGGGACAAATATTTCTAATATCTTAGCATCTATGTCCACAGCCACCTTCACCATGGCCGTGTCCACCGCAATTATGATCTTCCCCGTGTCCGCCGCAGTTGTGGCCTTCGCCATGACCGCTGCACTGAGGATCCTCGTTATACTGTAATTTCCCTGAAACCAGCGCTTCTGCCGCTGCGTCAGCCTCGCCGGAAACTCCGCCGAAAAGCTTGATGCCGGCTTCTGCCAGCGCTATCCTGGCGCCGCCGCCGATACCTCCGCAGATCAGCGTGCTGATACCTTTGTCCTTAAGGAATCCTGCCAGAGCGCCGTGGCCGCTGCCATTAGCATTCTCGATTTCCGATGATACGATTTTACCATCCTCAACATTATACACCTTAAAGTTCTCACAATGTCCGAAATGCTGAAATATCTGTCCGTTTTCATAAGTTACTGCTATTTTCATATTGTTATTTCCCTCCGTTAATTTTCCTGTTTTCCTGTTTTCACTGCTGTAATTGAAGTCTCCACCTTCGACCAGCAGGATCTTCTCGTTGACGAGAGCATCCGCCAGTTTCTTCCGTGCGCTGTCATAAATATTGGTGACAGTTGGCCGGGAAACTTCCATAGAGGCCGCGCATTCTTCCTGGTTCAGGCCCTTAAGATCTATGAGTCTGATGGCTTCATATTCTTCAACAGTCATTGTTATGGTCCTGCTTCTGTCGCAGCCGCCACCGATAGGAACGAATCCCTCGCTGGTGGGCATGGAGCTGATCATTCTGCATTTTCTTGGTCTTGCCATAAGAGTCCTCCTGATTAGTTTTTAACATATGTTAGTTATATGATAACACGTTTCTGACTTATGTCAAGAACTATTTATTGACTTCCGCCGCATTTATTCATATAATCATAGTAAATACGGAGGTGCATTATGTCCACTAGAACAGAATTACTGAAATTGCTGCAGGAGGCTGACGGGCAGTACGTATCGGGCCAACTCATAGGAGAGAATCTCCAGGTGTCCCGCAACGCTATATGGAAAGCCGTCACTCAGCTTAAGAAAGACGGTTATGAAATAGAATCCAAGACCAATATGGGTTACAGACTGGCAAAGGGCAATGACCTGCTGACCTGCGATTCCGTAATGGCTGATCTCAGGGTGCCATGCAATATCAAGGTCCTGGACACGGTGACTTCCACCAACGATCTGGCCAAGGCCGAGGCCCTGAGCCACAAGCCCCTTGCTATTATCGCCAATAAACAATCCAAGGGCAAAGGCAGACTTGGCAGGGCTTTCGAATCTCCCGGCGGCACGGGCCTGTACATGACCATGGCATTGAAGCCGGACTTCGATCTGGACAAAGCACTCTTTGTGACTATGGCCGCGGCCGTGGCTACATGCAGGGCTATTGAAAAAGTCTGCGGCGTCCACGCCGAGATCAAGTGGGTCAATGACATTTTCTACAGGAACAAAAAAATCTGCGGCATTCTCACGGAAGCCCAGACAAACTTTGAAACGGGAAAAATAGACAGCCTCATAATCGGCACCGGCATCAACTGTTTCCCGGGCAGTTTCCCCGAGGCCATCAAGGACATAGCAGGGCCGATTTCAGACCAGGCAGGCTCCTTCTCACGAGGCAGACTGGCAGCAGAGATCATCAATGAAACCGTAGACATCCTTTCTGCCATCGGCGAGAATAGTTTCTTCGAAGAATACAAGAGCAGATGCTTCATTCTGGGCCGGGAAATCACTATCCATCCCAATTACAATGATGAGGGCATCAGGGCCAGAGCCCTGGATATCGCCGACGACGGCGGCCTCATAGTGGAATACCTAGAAGGTCCAAATAAAGAAAAAACGGAGACCCTCCACACGGGAGAAATCTCCATTTCCATTTAAATCTTATTTATCAAATATGTCGGCTGCACGAGTCATGTAGTCGACTATTTTTATGTGCTGAGGACAGGCCTCCTCGCATTTGCCGCACTGGATGCAGTCTGTGGCTTTGCCTGCGCCCATAATAGTCCAGTAATATGAATTGGCCGCGCCGTGAGCGTTGTTATATCTGACTACCTGATTCATGCAGTCCATGATGCCCGGAATGTCTATAGATGACGGGCAGCCAGCCACGCAGTATCTGCAACCTGTACACGGGATCCCCGGAAGGCTGTGGAGGATCTCTGCGGCCTTGTTCAGAGCCTTCTTCTCCTCTTCCGTAAGAGGCTTGTAGTTATCTGCTGTCGCCAGATTATCTTCCAGCTGATCCATATCCGACATGCCGCTGAGGACAGTAATAACTCCCGTAAGTCCCATAGCGTAACGCATTGCCCATGATGCCAGCGATGCATCCGGCGCCGCCGCCGTAAGAACATCCCTCGCTTCGCCGCTGAAGTCGGAAAGGTTACCGCCCTTGACCGGCTCCATGATTATGATTGGCTTGAAATGATTCCTCGCTACATCATAACATTTCCGCGACTCCACCTCAGGATCTTCCCAGTCCAGATAATTGATCTGGAGCTGAACGAAATCCACCTCAGGATGATCGTCCAGAATTTTCGCAAGTCCCTCGGCCTTGCCGTGGAAGGAAAAGCCCGCCTTGACGATCTTCCCCTCTGCCTTCTTTTCTTTAAGAAAGTCCCACATATGAAATTTATCAAAGGACGCCAGCTTCTCATCGTCCAGATTATGCAGCAGATAGAAGTCGAAATATCCGGCCCCTGTGCGGGCCAGGGATGTGTCAAACATTGCCTTTGCTTCCTCTTCAGTTTTGGCGCTGAAGGCCGGCAGTTTAGTCGCCAGCTGGAAACTGTCCCTAGGATAGCGGTCCACCAGAGCTGTCTTAATAGCCTCTTCGGATTTACCGGCGTTATAGGCGTAAGCCGTATCGAAATATGTGTATCCCCTGTCCATGAACCTGTCCACCATAGCCTTGGTCATATCCATATCGATCTCGCCGTTTTTCTCCGGAAGCCTCATAAATCCGAAGCCCAGCTTCTTTATATCCGTTATTTTCTCATACATACTCGGTTCTCCTCCCTCGAATTCTACCATGTAACCCAAGCCCGGATCCGGCATCCAGTCCCACATGGAGCCGTTGACCTGCGGGAAAAGCTCCTGCATTATGGCCGATATGACGCCGCCGTGACAGACCATGACTGTAATGGCATCCTGGCCTCCATGTCTGTGGGACCACTCCTTCATTCTGTGAAGGTTGACCAGCTCTTTAAGACCCTTGGAAACTCTCGCCGCAAACTCATTCCTGGACTCGCCGCCCGGAAGTTTCACATCGCCGGTCTCGTCATATGCCCAGTCATGAAATCCCTCATATCCCTTAAGCTCTTCGTAAGTCTTGCACTCATATTCTCCGAACTGCATCTCATTGAGAAGGGGCAAAGGTTTCCGCGCCCGGTCTCCGTATATGATCTGAAATGTCTCGTCGGTCCTGGACAGAGCTGAAGTGTAGCAACCTGCGTCATCAGGAATATCCGGGTATATGCCCCGGTCTCTGAACTTCTTAAGTGTCTCCTTACCTTCCGCCGTAAGCGGAAGATCCGCCTTGCCGTAAAACCACTTTCTGTCATTACCCTCTGTAATTCCGTGTCTGATAAAATATATCCTTGAAATCATGCTATTCTCCCTTGATCACTTCCGGTATGCCGCAAAACACGCGAATGACCTTGTCCGCCTGCTGCCCCAGGTGTACCAGGCACCTGCCGGTCATCTCCCGCCATTCTCTTTCGGTAGCGTCCATAGGCACCACACCCTGAGAAATATCATCGCAGATGATTATTTTGTCATGCAATTTGTCCGCATGCTCGTCTATGCATTCCCGCGGGTCTATGTCTTCCCTGACACAAGCCAGCACAAAACGCTGCATGTTGTTTATGATCTTTTTGTCAAAGTCCAGGGCCATGCTCCCGCCGTCGCAGTGGAAAACGTCTTTCTCCTGCAGGCCGTATTCAGCCTTGGCGTAGTCAAGCTTTCCCTGAAATGCTCCTCCTATGATAAGTACCATTGGCTTCCTCCTATAATACAATTGCTGCCGTGATTATGGCCGCTAACTCTCCAAAACAAATAGTATAACCGGCGATGTCTCCGCTCATGCCGCCCAGCTGTTTCTGGGCAAAGGCACTTGCGCATATGCAGGCCGTGCCCTCAACGCATATTATAATGGGATCCGCCATCGAAATAGTATCTATACCGAATATGAGTACCCATATGATCAGGAAAACCATAGCTTCGATGATCATAACCAGCTGATATTTCCACTTGCCTTTTTCCTCGTGATCTGCCGCGTACTGACTGTGACCTATAGGGTCCTTCGCCAGAACATCCCAGCCTGCGTTGAGTCGGCTGACGATGGGGATAAGGAAATACACCAGCAGATGCGTGCTCTGGATCTGAACAGTCATAGCCGCATACCAGCCCAGAAGGAGGAACACCACCGACACTACGGCGAAGGCTCCCACATTGGAATCCTTCAGTATCCTTTGCCTCTCCTCCAAGGGTCTTCTGGAAAGGATGGCGTCATTGCAGTCCATGAATCCATCCAGATGCATGAAACCGCAGATGGCAAAGAGAAAGAACACAGCTGCGAAAGCCGTGACCTGATCCGGAACCCCGAACCACAACATGAGCTCTATTACTATGACCCACAGGGCGCCGATTACAGCACCTATGGCCGGTAGAAACATGAGCATCATGTTCAGCAGTTTGCTATCCCATTTTTTATATGGGCAGGGCAGAGTTATGAAATTGCCCCAGGCCATGAAAAAGGCCGTTATATACTTCATTTCCACTCCTTAAATACTCCGAAGGATACTTCTATGACCTGGTCGCAGGCTTTCGCCAGCTCCCTGTCGCAGAAGGCCAGTGACCTCCGGTAGTTTTCCGTTACTTCATCAAATTCTCTGGCATCGGAATATATATAGTCCGACACGAAGACAGTATTCCCCGTGCGGGCCGCAAAGTCCGCAAGCTCCGCTGCTACCTTTGTGCCTGCGTCGCTATCATAAGAACCGTCGGCTTTGAACATCTCGTTGGACAGAAGCGCCGTAACGCTGTCCATGAGAAATACCCCGCCGACGTCTACGCCTGCATCACCCAGACATCTGCATAAGTCCACCGGCTGCTCCAGGGTGGTGAAGCCCCAGCCCCGCCGGGCCTCTATGTGCCGCTCGATGCGTATGTCGTCCTCCGCGTCCCTGGGGATCATAGTCGCAATGTAATACAGAGGCAGATCCTTCTCCCGGGCCATGGCCTGAGCCAGCCGCTGAGCGTGAAGGGATTTGCCGTTCTTACAACCGCCGCTGATAAAAATATTCATCAGAAGAAATTTCCTTTCCTGATTTCATCCAGATAGCTGTCGTCTATGGAGCCCTCGGCCAGAGTCTTCATGAGGCTCATGTGGGCGCAGGATGCCTCGATGACTTTGAAGGCCACAGGACAGCCGCTGCCCTCGCCCAGGCGCATGCCCAGATCGAACATAGGCGCCAGGCCCAGTCTTTCCATAGCGGCCACATAGCCGATTTCCTTGGATTTATGAGAAGCAAACATATAGTTTGTGACCATCGGATTTAATTCCCTGGCCATGCAGGCCGCAACGATGGAAATGAACCCGTCGATGACTACAGGAATGTGGTTCTTCGCCGCGCCCAGGAAAGCTCCCGTCATGGCGCAGATATCCAGGCCACCTACGTTAGCCAGCTTGTCTATAGTGTCCATGCCTGCGCAGCGTTTGGTTGCCTCGGCAACTATGCGATACTTGGTCTGCAGGCCCTCGTTGTTCAGCCCGCCGCCGCGGCCGACGATGTCTTCCGCTGTGATGCCCGTAATGGCCCCCAGCAGACATGAGCTTGTGGTGGTGTTGCCTATGCCCATTTCGCCGATGCCACAAAGCTGAACGCCGGCCTTTTTCATGGCGTCTGCCGCCTCAAAACCTACTAAGATGGCTTTCACTGCCTGCTCTCTTGTCATGGCCGGCTCTACTGCCAGATCGCGGGTTCCATTTTCTAATCGCCTATTAACGATTTGTATTGGAATCCCACCGTCCGGGGTGTTCATTTCATCTGTGTACAGATCTTTCGGAATGTCCATAGCCACGCCCACGTCAGTGACCAGAAGGTCTATGCCGAAATACCTGGCCTGGGAACTGACTCCCGTTATCCTCCTGGTGAAATTGATGGTCTGGCTCTGTGTGACAGACTGAGGCGCGGAAGCAACTCCCTCTGCTACTACGCCGTTGTCGGCGCACATAATAGCCACGCACTGTTTACGCACGTCGTTATCCTTCACCTTGCCCGTTATGCCTGCGATCTTGATCGATATATCCTCCAGCTTGCCGAGACTCCCCGGTACCTTCGCCAGGACCGACTGCCTCTCTCTGGCAGCTGCTATTGCCGCCTGATCAGGCTCATCTATAGAGCCGGCCAGGGCCATTACTTTTTCTTCTTCAGTCATTATTTTTCTCCCTTTGTTCGTGATACAACCATATTATCATATTTTTGTGTAAAAAAAAAGGATTGGCGTATTGTAAAAGTGCCCTACATTGAATATAATTGATACTGTAGGTAATTTGAAAAAGAAAAGGAAGAATTTTTATGAGTAAAAGATTGAAAAGTGATGGATTGCTGCTTTTGACAGCATTTATTTGGGGATCGGCCTTCGTAGCCCAGAAGGTGGGCGCGGATATCGGAACCTTCACATACAACGGCATCAGAACATTTATCGGAGGACTGGTATTGATACCTGTCATTTTATTTTTAGACAGCAGATCTAAGAAGAAGAATCCTATCGATAACAGATCCGCTTCAGACAAGGCGGCGGAGAAGAAACTTCTTATCATCGGCGGCCTTTGCTGCGGACTGGCTTTATTCATAGCCTCCACCCTGCAGCAGTACGGCATCGGCTTCACCACAGCCGGCAAGGCAGGTTTCATCACCTCCCTGTACGCTGTAATCGTACCGATCATGTCTATAGTACTGGGCAAGAAGGTACGCCCTATCGTGTGGCTATGTGTCCTTTGCGGCGCCTGCGGTCTGTACCTCCTGTGCATACCTAAAGGCTCGGGATTCCACCTGCAGATGGGCGACCTGTTCGTGCTTATATGCGCCTTCGCATTTGCTGTACATATCCTGGTCATCGATTACTTCTCGCCAAAGGTAAACGGCGTGAAGATGTCATGCATCCAGTTCCTCTTCGCAGGTGCTATCGGCATAGTCTGCATGTTCATTTTCGAGAATCCTGACATTTCGGCTATTATGACCGCATGGCTGCCTATAGTTTACGGCGGCGTATTCTCCTGCGGTATTGCTTATACCCTTCAGATCGTGGCTCAGGCTGACGCAGATCCAACAGAAGCATCTCTGATACTCTGTCTGGAGTCGGTATTCTCAGTAATCACAGGAGCTCTCATCCTCGGCGAAAGCATGGACATGCGCGGGCTGCTGGGATGCGCCCTCATATTCGGAGCTGTAATAGTATCGCAGCTGCCGTCTAAGTCAGAAAAGTTGCAGGCTAAAGGCAATTAGCGTATAATAACACTATTGATTTTAAACGATAGGAGATACATGTTATGATAAACAGAGATGAAGCATTAGAACTTTTGAAAAAATATAACAAAGAAGAATTTCACATCCTTCACGGCGAGACTGTTGGAGGCTGTATGAAGTGGTTCGCCAATGACCTGGGTCATGGAGACGAGGCTGATTACTGGGAGATCGTAGGTATCCTTCACGATATCGATTTCGAAATGTGGCCGGACGAGCATTGTGTCAAGGCTCCTGAACTTCTGAAGGAGGCCGGTGTTCCTGATGATATGATCCATGCTATCTGCTCTCACGGTTACGGACTCTGCTGTGATGTAAAGCCTGAGCTGGAAATGGAGAAGGTCCTCTTCGCCTGCGACGAACTGACGGGACTTATCGGAGCTGCGGCTCTCATGCGTCCATCCAAAAGCTGCAAGGATATGGAGCTGAAATCACTTAAGAAGAAATTCAAAGACAAGCACTTCGCTGCCGGCTGTGACAGAGATGTTATCAGGCAGGGCGCCGAGATGCTGGGCTGGGAACTTGACGACCTCATGAACAAAACTCTGGAGGCCATGAAGGCCCTGCCTAATTCATAAACCCAAACACGAACATTATGCAAGCTTTCCCGACGGAAAGTTTGCATTTTTTATTACTGCCAGCAAAATTACCAGGCAAAGTTCATTTTGTTCAAGGCAAATTTCGAATAAAACTTGAACTATGCATAAGCTATTGTGTATAATAATTATATGTTTTTTAATTTTGGTCAAGTTATTATAAGGAGAAAGATTATATGGAAAAACTTTTCAAACTGAAGGAACATGGTACCGACGTCAAGACTGAGATGACCGCCGGACTTACCACCTTCCTTGCTATGGTTTATATCCTGGCTGTAAATCCAAACATTCTGTCAGCCTCGGGTATGAGCAATGCCGCTGTATTTACTGCAACTGCAGTATCTGCCGCATTCGCAACTCTGGTAATGGCCTTCTACGCCAACTACCCTGTAGCCCTTGCATCAGGCATGGGACTCAACGCTTATTTCTCGTACAGCGTATGTATTCCTCTGGCACAGGCCGGAGTACAGGATCCTTGGAAAATCGCCCTTGCAGCAGTATTCTGTGAAGGAATCATCTTCATCCTGCTTTCACTGACAAACTTCCGTGAAAAGCTGGTCAACGATATCCCTGGAAACCTGAAATTAGGTATCACCGCAGGAATCGGCTTATTCATCACTATTATAGGACTGAAAGAGGCAGGTATCGTTATTGGCGATGCTTCAACACTGGTAGCTCTTGGATCTTTCAAGACTCCACAGGTGGTCCTGGCTCTTGTCGGTTTCCTGATCATAGCTATCCTTTCCCACTACAGGGTCAAGGGCGCTATCCTCATCGGCATTCTGTCCACATGGGTAATGGGTATGATTGCTCAGGCGACAGGCTGGTATCAGGTCGATGTAGCTAACGGAGTTTACTCTGTATTCCCAAGCATGAGCGGCGGACTGTTCTCAACGGATGTAAACTGGTTCTCGTTTGATTTCGGCTGGATAGGAAACAACCTCATGGACTTCGTAGTCATCGTGTTCTCCTTCCTCTTCGTTGATATTTTCGATACTGTTGGAACTCTTATCGGTATTGCCAATAAAGGAAATCTCCTTGATGAAAACGGCAAGCTTCCAAGAGCTAAGCAGGCTCTCCTTTCCGACGCTGTCGGCACAGTATTCGGAGCTTGCATGGGAACTTCTACAGTAACGAGTTATGTAGAGTCAAGCGCAGGTGTTGCTGAAGGCGGAAGAACCGGTCTTACAGCTCTGACAACAGGTATCCTGTTCCTGATTGCTCTGCCGTTCTCACCGATATTCCTGGCTATTCCGGGATTTGCAACTACTCCGGCTCTGGTATGGGTAGGACTTCTGATGATCAGCTCCATCAAGCAGATGGACTTCGACGGAGATATTGCGGATGTCATCTCCGGATTCATGGCTATCATCATGATGCCTTTCACATATTCCATCGCCAACGGAATCATGTTCGGAATGCTTTCATGGGTTATTCTGAAGGTCTGCACCGGCAAGATCAAAGATGTCAACGGCATCATGTGGATCTGCTTCGTGCTCTTCGCATTCAGGATATACACGTTGATATAGCGACAATTCACGATACGAAAAAACCGGCTGCGGCCGGTTTTTTAATGGTACGATCCGTGGGTCGCGCACCTTATATTAATAATTTGGTCGTATACGTGCGCGCCCGCACGTATGCCCCCTTATTTAGGAAGGAAGGTGCGTTTTGGCAGGTCATCAATTGGTTTTTCGCACTTATCGGTGATTCTCAGAGCATGGAGGTGCGCATATTGGAATTTCAACGATTGTCCTCGCACTTATCAGCTGCTGTAGAGGATAAAAAGTGCGTTTAAAGCCTAATTTAATGTCATATATTACCATTTATGGATAATATGCCTAGCGGGGCGCACCTTGACATCTTGAATCGGGCCAATACGTGCGCTTTTGGTTTACAATAACAAAAAATTCGCACTATCGTTCTGAGTATCAGCCCAATACGTGCGCGGTACAATCACCTGGTCTTTTCAAGGCAATTCTTGGGCGGCTCTTACTCCTTGATTACGAATGACTTGTCGTCGATTGCTCTCATAGTGGAAAGGATTCCATCCAGATGATCGTACTCGTGCTGGATCAGTTCCGACATATCTCCACTGAAACTGATTTCGCAGTCCTCCCATTTCTCATTCTTATAATGGACTGTACAATCCTTATGGCGCATTACGCGGACAAGGAGTCCCGGGAAAGACATACAGTCATCCAGCACCTCGTACATCCTCACATCAGGGAACTCCAGAACAGGATTAATGAACAGAATCGGAGTATCCAGATGCCTGTAAATTACCCGCTTATGGACTCCAATCTGCGGAGCAGCGATAGCACGGCCAACACCGTACTTTTCACGAAAAGCCAGAAGCGTGTCCCTGAGATCCTCTTTGATTTTCAGGATATAATCAAGCTCATCCTTTGTTACCTCTGTACTTTCCTCATACAACGCTTGGTCACCCAGCAACAATATTTTCTTTTCCATTGGATCATCTCCCTACAAACTCATAACTTCATCTTCATGCATATACAGTTTACAGCCACCGTAATGGGGCTGACCATCACAACTTATATTTCGAATTTTTTCGAAGAAATCCGACCTTAATGCAGCTTCTACGCCACTTTCCGCCACGTTGACCTTGTAATAGGGCGAGAATGGGCAAGGCTCAGCGCCGCCCTGTGGATTGATGTGGAAGAAGCCGCGGCCGGCAGCCAGACAGCCTTCCATTTCCTGCTCGTCTCCCGGGAACGGCAGAATGCCCATATCGCCGCGAGCCGCCTTCAGTTCAGCCACGCGGTCCTGCAGCCAGGCAGAATCCTCCGCCGTAAGAACCAGATCGTCAGTATTCTTTTGTACCGGCACATATTCAATATAGAACACCAGACCGCAACCGCCTTCGTAAAGGCCACGGACGAAGCCACTGTCTGTTACAGCCTTCATATTCTCGTGAGTCACTGTGACCGAAACGGCATATAGGATCCGCCTCTTCGCCAGCTGGCCGATCACCTGCTCTATGCGTTTTCCAACGCCTGGTCCCCGCCTGGCGTCAGTCATCTCAGCACTTCCTTCTATGCTGATGACAGGAATCAGATTCCTGTTCATATCGAAGAGCCTGTAGTACTCCTCATCAAATAAAAGTCCATTGGTAAAAACCGGAAAGGCCATGTTTTTAATGGCAGCACAGGCTTCTATGACCGGCCTGTTAAGCAGCGGTTCACCACCGGCAATGAGAGTAAAAGACACGCCAAGACCAGCGGCTTCATTGAACATATCCGACCATTGGTCAGTGGCAAGAGGCGTAGTCACATCATCGCACATGCCATCACCGCGAGCATAACAGCCTGCGCAGTGAAGATTGCATTTCGACTCGATACTGGCAATCAGAAACGGCGGCACATGGAGGCCCTCGGTCTCATGAAACTTGCGTTTATTAGCCGCCCGCTTCAGGGCAGGCACGAACCTGGCCATGAACATACGCCCTTTCGAATTTTTCATATAATATTTAGTAACGTTAGACGCCAGGGCTTCAATGCCTGCGTCCATATATTTATTTAATTCCAATGATTACTCCTCTTTTAGCTATTAGCAGACTTAGGTACGAACTCAAGTTTTAGATTATATCCAAGCCCATCCGCCAATTTTTTAAGCATATTAAGGGATGGATTTCTACTGCCATTCTCTAACTTGCTTATGTCCGCTTGGTTCATCCCTACTTTATCAGCAAGCTCCTTTTGCGTCATATTCTGATTTTTTCTTGCTGTTGCCATTGCACGAATAATATCCAATTCCGGCTGAATAGCTTCATACTCTTTCCTGAAATTATCATCCTTCATTCTGTTATTTAAATCTTCTTTAAAAGTTTTCATTTTACTCACCAGCCATTCCTTCACCTCTAACTACATAATATGGCATTTTTGCCATATTGTCAATCACACTACACTCCCTCCCTCAGGAATTCATCCACCCGGCTGTTGAATTCTGCCGGGTTTTCCCTGGCAACAAAGTGCGACCCCTTGATGATTGCCAGCTCCGCCCCGGGGATGCTGCCTGCTATAAGACGGGTGTGATTTTCTTTGATCAGGTCGCCGGTGCCGGCCATTATCAGAGTCGGCGCCGTTATCTGCGCAAGCTCAGCCGGGTCTATGTCCGGATCGCGAACCATAAGGCCGAACATCTCCGCACGTGACCATGGTCCGAAGGTCTTCGTCCAGTAATAACCTACAGTCACAGGCACCTGGGCCCAGGCTTTGACGCCCTTTGGGAACAGGTTGGCGCCGTCGGCAATGAGCCGTCCTACCAGCTGCGGATATTTCATGGCAAAGATCAATCCGATATTTCCACCGTCGGAAAAGCCTAGAATATGAGCCTTCTCTATGGCGTGCCTGTCCATGAAATCTGCCAGGTCGTCGGCGAACTGCCTGATGGTGAACGGCGCCGCGCCCCGCGGCGATCTGCCGTGGCCACGGGTGTCTATGGTTATAACGCGATATTTCTCCGCGAAATGATCTATCTGATTTCTGAAGTACGTGCCGTCCTCGTTATTACCGTGCAAAAGTATCAGCGGCATTCCGGCGCCTTTCTCTTCGTAATAAAGGTCTATCATATATCCTCCACATCGACGACTTGAAAGCCTGCATCTATAGCCATCTGAGCAAAAACGCCGTTGCCGGTAACTTTTTTGCCGCTGAAGGTCCCGTCATAGACGATGCCTACGCCGCAGCTGGGACTTCTCGACTGAAGTACGACCAGATCGACCTTCTCGGCTTTTGCCAGGTCCAGAGCCTTCTCCGCTCCCAGGCGGAACTCTTTATCCACATTTCTGCCATCCCGGGACATGACTACACCGTCCCTTATTTCACAGGGCTCGCGAGGTGTCTCAAGACCGCCCAGCATCTCCGGGCAGACCCGCACTATCTCACATTCCTCGGCATATGCCAGGACCTTCTCGTTCAGATTGTTGCCGCCGCTGTATTTGCAATTATCGCCCATAAGGCAGGCGCTTACCATTATCTTCATTTCAACCTCGCTATCTGTTTCTACGATTTTCCGATTTGATTTTCATTACCATTATACCCCTGATGCCCGCGAAGAGAACACCAGCCACAGGCCAGATTATCCATGACCTGCCCCAGCTGTCGAAGCCGAAACTGATAGCCAGGTAGATAGCCGTCGCCGAGCACCAGTAGATCCCCGGGAAGAACTGCAGCTTCTTCTCTGTGTCCTTGGCTTCCTGAGTGAAATCCTCCTCCTGCATGAGAGCCTTGTAGCTGTTCTCGATGGTCCCCACCCGGACGAATATGTTCACGCCGAAGGAGACGAATATCAGCAGGATACCTACGCATGCCGTGGTCAGCGGGTCGCTGTCCTTGATCGTCGACAGCATCAGCGGAACCACACTGACTATGCAGAGGATCACACCTGTAGTTATGCCTTTGCGGTAGGTGGCGGCGAATTCGCTGCGCCGCTTTTCCACGATACCCTTGACCCCATACTGCAAGGTGATGTTGTCTTTCTTAATATATTCGTAGGGTTTCAGCTGGAAGCCCATGCCGATGAGGGCGCCCACGCCGCAGGCTACCATTATGAGCAGCACCACCATACCGATGCCGGTGGCCATATTGTCTGACATGTGATATTTCCGGCTGTCTGTAAATGCCGCCAGAACTACCAGGCATACAGGTGATAGAACAAAGGTCTGCACGGCCAGGGCCGTCTTTCTGGAGAATGCCTCGGTCATGTCCATGAATCCGTTGGCTTCCTCTACAGATACGCTTCTATTATTGTCCTCACTGTCCCGGGTTTCCGAAGGCGTTTCCATTTCTATTTCATCCTTCAAAAGGAAGTCTGTACTGACGCCGAAGAGATCGCTCATGTTGACGATCTTCTCCATGTCAGGGATGGAATTGCCGCTTTCCCATTTGGACACGGCTTGTCTGGACACGTCCAGCTTATTAGCCAGCTCCTCCTGAGACCAGCCGCACCTCTTTCTCAATTTAATTATTTTGTCAGCTAAAATCATTTCTAATACCTCGTTTCTTTTGATTTCGTTAACAAAACTATACCTGTAAAGGCGGTTGCCCGCCACCAGCCGAGCCTTGAAATATGTCAACTGACGGTTGCGTTTGGCGAAAATACGCTACATAGGTCTATTATACCATAACCCAGTATGGTATAATAAATAAAAAAATCAGGAGGTCATCTATGCTTATTATTGATGTGAAATATACGGTAAAGCCCGGCATGCGTCAGGACTTCTATAACGCTATAATGAATAACGGCATCGCGGAAACATCACGCCACGAGGCCGGAAATCATAAATACGACTATTCCTTTCCCAAGGACGAGGCCGATGTGCTGGAGCTGAAGGAAATATGGGAGGACGCGGAAACTCAGAAAGCTCACACAGAAACCGACAACTTCAGAAAGCTTGGCAAGTTGAAGGAGACCTTCGTCTTAAGCACGGAACTTCATAAGCTGACGGCCAGACTTGCAACGCCGGCTGACCTGGGCCGCGTGGCTGAAATAGAAGCCGAGGCCTTTCCGCCTTCTGAGGCGGCATCCCTGGAAAAATACACCTGGCGGCTGGCCCATTACCCGGAGTATTTCTTCGTAGGCGAGCAGGACGGCGTCATCGAAGCCGTAGTAGACATAATCCCAACGGCGAAGGACGTCATCAAGGACGACATCTTCGAAATGGACGAGCTCCCGGCAGGGAAAAACGCGGCCGTCCTTACTGTAATGACTTCAGCAGACTGCCGGCGGCAGGGCATGGCAGGCCAGCTTTTGTCCTACGCCGTAGATGAAATGAAAGCCCGGGGCATGACCGAATCCTGCCTTACGTGCAAAGACCGGCTCATACATTATTATGCGAAGTTTGGTTTTGAGAAGGTCGGAGTGTCGGAATCTGTCCACGGCGGTGCGATTTGGTATGACATGGTACGGAAATTGTAGTATAATGTATGAAAAATACGGTAAAGGGGTGATTTGATGCAGACTATCAAGGATCTGTTCAATGACAAAAAACTGATGAAATACAGCGCGTTCGTGGCTTTCACCATGGTGCTGGTCTATGTCATCTATTTCATAATCAAGAACCTGGACGTGATACTGGGTGCCTGCGCTAACGGCATCGGCAGTGTCTTAGGGGCGTTCACGGCTCTCTTCATAGGCATACTGCTGGCATATATTCTGGATCCGGCCGTTGAATTCTTCGACAGAAAGTTTATCAAGAAGATATTCAAGGACAAGGCGGATCCTGAGAAAAACGTCAAACGCCAGAAGAAGCAGCGGCTCATCTCCACTGCTATAACTTATCTTGCGATCTTAGCGGCTATAATCATAGTAATATACATATTCACGTCGCTGCTCATAGGGCACCTGGCCCACACATCATTCAACGACATGGTTGATTCCATAACCAACTATGTGGTCAGCATCGAGCACACGTTCAAGAGCTGGACCGCACACTCGCCGTCTAACGCTCTGACGGAGAAGCTCACGTCTCTGAGCGACAGCATCCTGAAATGGTTGTCGAATAATTTCAACGCCCAGAGCGCTTTGGCAAAGCTGGCCAGCTTCGGCGGGGCCATAGTCAACTTCTTCCTGGGACTACTGGTAAGTTTCTGGCTGGTTCTGGATAAGGACTACTTCGTAGGCGGACTGAAAAGGCTGTCTTCAGCCATATTACCTGACAAAGAGGAAGACCGCCTGGAGCGCAATCTCCACGAAATCGATGACATACTGTCTCACTTCATCAGAGGCATCTGCCTGGACGCAGTGATAATCGCAGTTCTGTCTTCTATAGTTCTGACTATTTGCGGTCTGAAATACGCAGTCATAATAGGCATATTCGCAGGTCTCTGCAATGTAATACCATACTTCGGCCCGATAATGGGAATGATACCGGCTTTCTTCGTTGGTTTCCTCAATGGAGGTCTGGTAAGCGGCATAATCCCGGTCATCGCACTGTTTGCAGTGCAACAGGTGGATTCCAACTTCATCTATCCTAAGGTAGTTGGCGGTTCCACAGGTCTGCATCCTGTACTGGTCCTGTTGGCCGTTGTCGTAGGCGGCGTCTACGGCGGCATCGTAGGCATGCTTATCGCCGTACCTATCGCAAGCATCATGAAACTGTACGCATTCAAATTCGTAAAGCATATGGAAGCAAGGAAGAACGCCAAGCTCACTGAAGGAAAGGAAACACAGGTCAAAGACAATGAATAGGAGAATTTTACGTGAAATATAAACTCGCAATTTTTGATTTAGACGGAACCATCTTGGACACGCTGGCGGACTTAACTGCCAGCGTCAATTATGCTTTGGAGAGGTTCGGATACCCTACCCGCACGGCGGCTGAGGTCCGCCGATTTCTGGGCAACGGCTCTGTAGTCCTTATGACTAAGAGCCTGCCTTCCGGAACTTCCGAAGCTGACAGGAACAAAGTCCTGGACTTTTACAATGACTATTACCAGGCCCACTGCAACTTAGAGACCCGGCCATACGAAGGCATTCCGGAACTCTTTTCTAAGTTGAGATCGGCTGACTGCAAGATTGCCGTAGTTTCCAACAAACCCGACTCAGCCGTTCAGGTCCTTTGCCGGGAACATTTCTGCGATTCCCTGGACGCTGCCACTGGCCAGCGGTCCGACGTAAGAAAAAAGCCTGCTCCGGATGCCATCAATGACATTCTGAACAAGCTTTCTATCGATCGTAAGGATTCCGTCTATGTAGGCGATTCCGAGGTGGACATAGCCACAGCAGGAAACGCGGCAATGGACTGCATCTCTGTAGAATGGGGCTTCCGTGACCGGGACTTCCTGATGGAGTCCGGCGCCACAGTCGTAGCCTCTGATGTAGCAGAACTGGCCCAAATGCTTGGCATAATGATATAATTCATATATAATACTCAGAAAAAGGGGGGGAGAAGGTGATTATACCCTTGATCTATTTACAGAAGTAAGCATTAAAGAAGCAGAGAAAATTGCCAATAACATTCAACTCGTAAAATAAAATAATATATTTGTCCCCAAACCCCTTCCTTGTTCGTTATATATAGTGAACGGATAAAAAGTGTAACAAAATCAATTAGTAAGTAAGGAGTATTATATACGTAATAAAATAAAAATTTTAGCTTATGTAGGGACGTGTGCGATTATACTCATTTTCTCAGTGTTATTGTATAATATGTATGCTACAACTAATAGCACTCTTCAACAAGATTTACGTGGCATATCAGCAGCGAGTTCTAGGGTGTGTAATTCGAACGATTCAGTGCTTGCTGATGGAAAATATAATGATTTGATGAGTAATTATGCTATATCTGTAAGGTATCACATAAATAATATCAATAGCATTAGTGAAAGTAATATGCTATACGGCAAGTACAATCTAGCGAATTTTAGCAATTTCATCTTAGAAGTTGTAGATGAGAAACCCAAAAATCTTTCGGAAAGAAAACATTGCATAGATACAATAGAAAAGATTGCTCAGGAACTAGACTCTATCAGCGACCTTGGCATAAATTACAATTTCATAAGTGATTCTAGAGATGTTACTTCAAAAGTTCAAGCAATTGAAGGTATTTGCAGAGAATGGGAATAAAATTCTTGCGGTCATTTCTTATTTCACATCGTACTTTCCTTGCAACCAAGCCATCAAGAGAGTATAATTCTAGTGTAGCAAAAATGAAAGGAAACGTAAGAAATGTTTTATGAAATGACCATAGCAGGACTCAAGAGGCAGCTCCCTCTCTGTCCTATCAACAAGGATCTTTATATCGCAGCTTTCATCATGTTCAACGATGTTGAGATCACACAGGTCGCAGCGACAGAACTCCTGAAGAAAGCGCCGGAATTCGACGTCATCGTGACAGCAGAATCCAAGGGCATCCCACTTGCTTATGAAATGGCAAGACAGGCCGGCGGCAAGGATTACATCGTAGCCCGTAAGGCTCCTAAGCTCTATATGACTAACGTCATTCAGACTAATGTCGATTCAATTACCACAGATCACATTCAGACACTTTGCATCGGACAGGCTGAAGCCGATCAGATCACCGGCCGCAGAGTCCTCATAGTAGATGATGTCATCAGCACCGGCGAGTCCCTGAAGTCCATGGAACTTCTGGTCAACAGCGTCAAGGGAAATATCGTAGGCCGCATGACCGTTCTGGCAGAAGGCGGCGCAGCCCACAGAGACGACATCTCATTTTTGGAAGAACTTCCGGTATTCAACGCCGACGGATCGATCAAATAGAAAATCTTAGAGAATAGAAAAACCCCGACATCTCACTTAAATGTGAAAGCCGGGGTTTATATATTTTCTAGCCTGCCACATTGGACGGATCTGCTGTCTGATTCAGATACGGCTTGTCGTAACTGTTCATAAGCTGCCAGTAGACTTGATGACCGATGACATAATTGTCAGGATGACACTCGTCCACTTCAATGGTAAATGTCAGCGTCACCGAGCTGCCTGCCGGTATCTTCCTGACGAACCAGCTGGCGTGTTCACGCTGATCGATGCAACCGTAATATCCGGTCTTGTCTACGGACCAGAAAGTCGTACGATCCGGCATATACCGCCTGACATAAACACCCGCCGCATCGCCTTTGCCCTTGTTGGTGATCTTGATGGTGTACTTTATTTTCTGCCCGCCTTGGGCGTACCTGGCAGTGCTGCTGTCAGTCTCCCTGACCACAAGCTTCGCAGGCTCCGCCTTATTGGCGAAGGCCACCTGATCAGCCAGGGTATCACCTTTGTAATATGACACGCCGGCCGACAAAATATCATGGCTGCCGCCGACAGAAACCACCGCCTTGTATTTACTGTCATCGTAGGTGACGCCAGCCTCCGAGCCCGGCTTTTGTTGTATGTAATATGTATACTGCCCGGCTTCGCCGTAGTTCATAGGATCAAAGGTTACTGCGGCGCCGTCGTTTTGTTTCGTCTGTAGAACATTCCCGTCAGCATCGGTCAGGACAAAATCATACTTCTGCAGGTCTGACGGTGTCTTGCCGTTGACAGTGACCCCGGCCGTTATAGTTGCCGTGGCTGAGCTTCTGACTGCGTAGCTGAATGTGCCTGTCTCGAAGGACCATGGCGCTCTGCTGTAACTGCCTTCGATTTTAAAATTCTCTGACCCCGTAAGGCTCATGTAAACCTCATAGCCTCCGAAGACATCCTTCGGATCGAAACTGTAGGATACTGATTTATCCCCATATGTAAATGTGTAAGTGCCGTATCCGGTGGCCTGATCGGTAACCGTCCATTTGACTGTTACATCGTAAGTCCCGGCGCTGTTGCCTGAACCGCCTGTATTTACAGTCTGAGCGTCTTTGACTGATTCCCATTCGCTGCTCGAATCCGTCGGCGTGGCTATAGCCATATGAGGCGTCGTAGCCGATGCGGATGTCCAGCCGTGACCTGCAAGGGCCGCCTTCAGGGATGCACCGTCGAGGTTGTAGTCGGCACTGTCGTAAGAATCTATTTCCGATACAAGGCCTTTGGCCGCATAAGCACTGTCTGCTGACTGCTTATACACGCATAGGCCCGAACCGCTGGCAGTCCCCGTTACGCTGTAGTCCTTATTCGGCTGGAACGTAATGGTGAAGCCGTCAGGAGCGTTGGTATCGGTCAGCCTTCCGGAATATGTAAAGCTTCTGGAAAAATCCACGGTCTTCTTAGACGTCAAAACATAACTTAAGACTTTGTCTGAGCTGTTGCCGTCGCCGACGGTCAGCTTGTTCCCCTGTGCAGTTATGAGGCCGGCCGAGCCTGAAATGCTCATGTTGAAGTCATTGGCCAGATCGCTGAAATCCGATGAAGCCGCCTCCGCCCCGGATCCCACGTCAAATATCAGAGGACCGTTAAACAGCACTCCGCATATCAAGACCGACATTAATATTGTCATTATCTTTTTCAACATAGCTACTTACCCTTAATATCTTCCTTTTTCCTTATGGTCAGATCACTTTCCACGTAGGATACCTTCTTCTTCAGGACGAAGTATAATATGGTCCCCACTATTATTATGGCGGCCAGGATCACCAGGCCGATAACTCTTCTCATTATCATTGATCTTCCTCTGCCTCCCTGCGTTTCTTCGCTATCCAGAACATAACTTTAATAAGAGGCAATAATAAAATTATGAAGAATATGGATGCTGCTCCATTAGCCCCTACTATGGCAACATCAGCCGCACCCAAAGGCACTATGCTGTCGGAGCCGCTTCCGCCGCCTTCATTACCCCCGCCGTTGCCGCCGGGCTTATGCTTGCTTTTCTTGTCATTATCGGTGCCAGCCCCAGGCTGATCCCCAGTGCGAGTTTGGTTCCCGCCCAGGATCACGCCGCCGCCTATGTTTGGCTTCGGTCCTGCGGGCAGCACGCTTATGGACGCATATTCCACATGGTCAGGATCGTTCATGCATACGCGGCATCTGAGGCCCTCGGCTGACTTGGTAGCAGCCTTGGCAACATTCCAGGACCCCCACCTGTGTCCCGTTGCCGGGATAGACTCCGTGTAAGAATAATCGCATTTGTTACAAGTATACCTACGCAGGCCTTCAGCGTCTGATGCCGCGTGTCTGACCACGGTGATCGTGTATTCATGATCGCCGCCTGCTGGGCACTGATCTTCCGCAAAGACCTGAGAATATGAGGTTGTAAGCACCAGAAGTACTGAAACTATCAGCACTGACAGTCTGACGCAGACCCTTCCTTTATTCATCCTTTTCACCTTTCATTGCCACTTTCAAAGCCTTATAGTACTTGCGTCCCACCGGCAGCTCTGCGCCGTCAGACATTATTGCCTTCTCATAGGTGAATGACGTTATGTACTTGGTCGACACCAGATATGACCTGGAGATCCTCACGAAGCCTCTGGCAAACAGAAGATTCTCCAGTTTACCCATGGTGGAAACGAACTCGAAAGATGTCTCCCCATAGTATACGGTGACGATTTTCTGCATTATTTCGAAATACCTGATCTCATTGACAGGAACATTTCTGTATTCTCCTACGCCGGTCAGAAGCATATATTCGCTCTGCTTCTCTACGACCATATCCACCGCCTTAAGAAAGACCTCCTCTATTCTCGCCGGCGTTGCCACATCCTTCACCAGGTAGTTGTTGGCATGGACATCGAAAGCGTGGAATACCGCCTCCTTGGATCTGGTCAGGAAAATGATTTCCCCTCCGTATCCATTGTCACGTAGCTTCTCTGCTGTGACCAGTCCATCTGTCCCGGGCATTTTCACGTCCATGAATATCATGTCTGTATCTTTGATGATATTATTCATATCAAACAGCAGATGATCTCCATCCTCCACCTCTGTGAATCCGGCGTGGATCTTCCTCTTATCACAGATCTCCTGCAGGACCGATCTGTAATGATTCCTTGCCGTCTGTTCATCATCGCAAATTAATATCTGCATAATCCGCTCTATCCTTTCTTGACTAATTTCCCATACACAACAAGTCGTGCCTCATCGAACTCATAAGTGCAGGTGCTCATCATAACGATCTTATCGCTCGGCGATACGCTGACGCCGGTCTTAAGCTCCGTCTTCCCTTGTATCCAGTTGAGATACGCCTGCTTCTCCGCAGTGCTGCTGAAGCTGAACTTGTACTTGCTACTCTCTGCCGGTATGGTAACCGCCGCGAAAATAACCACATCGTACTTGGCCGACGGCGTCGTCAACTTCATGACCGGATGCTTCTCATAATAACTGTGATCGCGATATTCTATGAGAGAATGGAACATACTTCCGTCCTTCATCCGGTGTCCGTAAATGACCGTAAGGAAATCCCCCGTGAAAGGCTTCTGGTTCCTGTAGTCTATGAACAGGGATCCCCTGCCGTTATATGCTCCGGTGACCATATGGGTCAGGTAGAAACTGTTATTGTCCCCCTGAACCACCGGATAATTGATGACCGTGCCCTTATTGTAAAGCCAGGCCTTGACATTCTTATACTTCTTAGCCAGCGCTGCGAAGTCGACCTTGTCGTTGCTTTTCTCCGTTCCCGCGACCTTTTCCACCTGTTTATACGCCTTATCGCCCTGATGGTACTGCCACAGAATAGTTCCGACCTTATACCCGCTTACACAGATGACGCACACCAATACAGCGATGATTATCTTGAAGATCACATCGCTCTTCTTCTTATTCTTTTTAGTCTTATTTTTACTCATACTCACACCTGTTTCCTTTGGGTATATTGTATCATAATTGCGCATTTCTGGCAAAAATTCTCCCTCTGCAACTTGCACTATCCCCTCATATAAAATATAATTGACTTATCAACCACAAGGAGATGTGATAATGTCTAAATATGATTTCAGCAAGCTGCAGAACGGCAGCGATATACGTGGCGTAGCCCTGCCGGGCGTTCCCGGCGAAAATGTGAACCTGGATGCCGAGGCCTGCGGCCGCCTGGCCAAGGGCTTCCTTTACTGGCTGTCAGCCTTCACTCAGAAAGAACCCCGCGATCTGACCGTCGCCATAGGCATGGATCCCAGGCTTTCCGGTCCTGACCTGGCCAAGGCTTTCGCCGAGGCGTTAGCACCTTATGGCACAAAGGTCTGTGCCTGCGGCCTTGCTTCTACGCCGGCTATGTTCATGTCCACGGTTTTCGATGATGTCAGGGCTGACGGAGCCGTTATGATCACAGCCAGCCACCTGCCTTTCAACCGCAACGGCCTGAAATTCTTCTCTGCCAGAGGCGGCCTGAACAAAGGCGATATCACTGATATAATAGTCTTCGCAGAGTCGGATCATATTCTGGACTCCCTGCGCCCGGCTGAAGCCAGTCCTGTGGAGAAACTGGATCTCATGGCCCTCTACTGCAAGCACCTTCGCGACCTGATCATACAGGGCGCCGGCAATGGCCCCAAACCTCTGGAAGGCCTGAAGATAGCCGTAGACGCCGGCAACGGCGCCGGTGGTTTCTACGCTGCGGATATTCTGACTCCTCTGGGAGCAGATGTTTCCGCCAGCCGTTTCCTCGATCCTGACGGCAGCTTCCCTAATCACGCGCCTAACCCGGAAAACTCCAAGGCTATGGATTCCATCCGGGAAGCCGTCCTGACGGGCAAATGCCATCTGGGCCTGATCTTTGATACAGACGTAGACAGAGCCTCGGCTGTAGACGAGACCGGCCGGGAAATCAACCGCAACGGCATAGTTGCCATGGCAGCTGCTTTGATTGCGGACACTCATCCGGGGACAACCGTAGTCACCGACAGCATCACCAGCAACCAGCTGACGGACTATCTGGAAAATGACCTGGGCCTCCATCACCTGCGCTTCAAGCGTGGCTACAGAAACGTCATCAACAAGGCCGTAGAGCTCAACGAGCAGGGCATCGACAGCCAGCTGGCCATCGAGACCTCCGGCCACGGTGCCTATAAGGATAACTACTTCCTGGACGACGGCGCCTTCCTGGCTGCCAGGATCGTCATCAGGGCTGCCCTCCTCCACAAAGAGAACAAAGGTATTTCATCTGTTATTTCAGGTCTGTCTGAGCCTGCTGAGGCTGTGGAAGTCAGACTTCCGATCACAGCTGCTGACGCGGGCGCCTGCGGCGATCAGGCCCTCGCCGCTCTTGCAGACTGGGCCAGATCTTACGACCAGAACGGTCTGAAGATGACCATCGCGGAGCCTAACTATGAAGGCGTCCGGGTCTCCCTCAGTGGCAGTGTCAATGGCTGGTTCCTGCTGAGGAAATCCCTCCACGATCCGCTCATGCCTCTTAATATAGAGACCGAGTCTGCCGGAGGCTGCGACGCCATTCGCAAGGTGCTGGTTCAATGCCTGGGAGAAATAGCCGGTTTGGATATTTCTGAGCTTTAGCTTTCAGTGGATGTCGTTTCTGTGCCGTATTTCTCCAACTGTTTTCCTTCCATTAATTGCGTTTATTCCAATATATGACTGCCGCCAGCAGAGCGCCGCTGAGCAGGAGCAATGTGATATATACTCCGATAGGCGAGTCATCTCCTGTGTCAGGCGCGTGAGGCTCATTGGAACCATAATTATCTGATTGGTTATCATGAGCTCTTACATTATAACTGTTCGTTACTGTGTACTTATCGCCTGACCTCTTGTATTCGGCCCTGTAATAATCTACCTTTGCTTCTTCAACGGTATAACCGGAGGTATCGCTGTTTAATCCTGTGAATTTTCCCGTCCAGCCATTCTTCTTGTTCAGTGTAATATATTTACCGGTATATTTTCCGTTATGGAAAAGCATGATGTCCACCTTGGCTGTTCTGACCTGTGCCTTGTTATTATTGTCCTTCCATATCTTATGCACTGTTATAGTGCCGGCATCAGGTATCGGCTTCTCCGGCACATAGGTATTGGTTATGGTAAAATTGCCGTCTGTACTCATATATTCGGCCCTATAGTTGCTGACGTCCGTTTCCCTGACTGTATATCCTGATGTATCAGCGGCAAGCCCTGTAAATTCTCCTGTCCATTTATTTTCATTATTCAGAGTCAGAGTTTTCCCTGTATCGTTTCCGGCTCCATCCAATAGAGCTATACTTATCGATGCAAGTCTGACTCCAGCCGCATTGTCATTATCATTCCACAACTTGGTGACTTTAACCGTACCATATACCGGTTCAGGTGGCGACGGTTTCGCATATGTGTTTACGAAAGCTGCCGTAGAACCGTATTCTCCTATAGTTCCGGTTATCGTCGCTTTCTCAGCCGTATATCCTGACTTAGACCGTTCAGTTACCGTATATCCAATGCCCTGAGGGACACCGGCTATGACTATCTTGCCTCCTGCCTTAGTCGTCACTGTACTTCCGCTTGCTACTCCGTCATAAGTTCCTCCATCTGAAAATGTAACTGTAAACTGGAACTCATCGTCCGCAGGTGCGCCTTCGCCCTTTACCTCTTTGCTGATGAGAAGGCCGGACTTATTGCCAATGGATATGCTGCCGTTATTAGCAATGGCTCCGCCTTCTGACGATGAGTGATTATCCGTAAATGTAATTGCAGCTTTTCCAGCTGACTCATTGTATTTTTCCTCTGAAAGGGTACTGTGCATATCAACTTCCTTATTTGTGTTCTGATGATACGACAGTTCTGCTTTATCTCTTGTTCCGTCAGAATACCTGCTGCCTTCCACGTCTTTATACCAGCCAAGAGATTCTCCTGCATAATTCAGATCAGATATGTATTCTTTATTCATATCATATCCGGACTTGGATGTTTCTATACTGATATCGTCTCCCTTAACTTTAGCACTGTTTCCATAGAAACTTACCCCTGCAAAGGTATAATAGGATGATGTGCCGAAAGGGCAATTCCATATTCCCCCGCCTGCACTTTCCGCTGTATTTCCTGTGAAAGCTGTTTTATCTGTGTAGATCTGTTTGCAGCCTTCATCGTTATATATGGCTCCGCCCATAGCACCGGCTTTATTACCTGTGAATGTTCCGCTATTGACCGTCATATGACTACCATTAAAACCAAAGATTGCCCCGCCACTGATGCGTGTGGCTTGATTGTCCTTGAATGTACAGTTGTCTATAGTTGATGTCACTTTGTTATTATATATGGCGCCGCCTCCAATCGAACTGTTCCCCGTAAATGTCGCAGAAGAAAGCTTAAGTGTGCAATTAGATGCATATACAGCGCCGCCGGCATCTCCAGCTGTATTACCACTTAAGGTAGAGTTTTCCAGCGTGACAAGGCCTCCGTAAGCATATACTGCTCCGCCATAGGCATCTTTACTTTTTCCATTATTTCCGTTTTTTAATGTTACTCCATCGGTTGTAAATGTGCCCGCAGTATTCACAAGAGGGTTATTTGCTTCGATATTTTTACCATCAACAGTCAATGTATTATTGCCATCGGACTTTAATGTGAGCTTGCACCCTTCTTTGACATCAAACAGCGGATCAGTAAATCGTGCAGCTCTCGATATCGTTACCGATCGACCGCTTGGCATGATAGTAATATCAGCATCGTTCTTTACTTCAAAATTAAGAAAATTTACATTTATATCACTTGATAGTTTGATTATTGTAGGTGTTTTAGTATCCTTTGATGAACTGTCTAAATTCCCTAAAGAGGACCTTCTTATCGGTATGGAATCCACTGCACATTATGCAGAGAATCTTACCTGCTTCCTGTTTTCT
>NZ_SNXO01000032.1 GCF_004362975.1 Aminicella lysinilytica
ATGTGAAACTTGCAAGTCGCTTTGGGGTTCGTCGGCAACTACGCCCCACGTGGACTTTCACCACAGATTGACGGCATGCCCGTCATACTTAAAAAGCCGGCGCTGATGATTCAGTCGTCGGCTTATTATATTCTTCAGTCGTCTTCTACCAGATAGCCCTTGTCCGCCAGGGCCTCTCCGACAATGTCCAGTGTCTCTTCATCGTCAGCCTCCACAGTGTGGTAATGATAGTCATCGGTGACCTTCATGAGAGGAGTGGATCTTCCGCTTCTGATGTCGTCCATAAACAGACCTACCTTCCGGCGTGAATCCAGATCCAGCCGTCCGCTGAGTTTCCCGTAGACCTTGTGCCAGATGAAAACATCTACGACGGTGCCGCCCAGATCTACTATGGTGTTCAATTCATCCTCCATCTGCTCATAGGTATGGTTTACCTTGAACACTCTTGCCGGCGTGTGGGGTTCGCTTAATATATATCCCCTGTTGGTGGATACTATTTCATATCCCGCAGCACGGATCAAGGCCACATCCTGAACGATGACCTGCCTGCTGACAGAATAAACCTCAGCAAGTTTAGTTGCCGATACAGGCTTCTCTGTAGACATTATGGCCTGCAATATTTCTTTTCTTCTTTCGTTTCCTTTCATGTTGCTACCTCTTGAAGTCTATTATACCATTACTTACGCCGATTATCTATCTATTTTACAGGCTATTCGCACTCATTTACGCCAAAAAGTATACATTGACATACGCCTAGATTATAGTATAATTTTTTGTATAAGAATGAAAAACCCACTATATATTGTATGACGAGTAAGGAGTATGGAACTGATGGAAACAATCGAAAGAATCATCAAGAGAGACGGGCGAGTAGTAGATTTCGACGTAGAGAAAATCACCGATGCCATCTTTAACGCCGCCAAAGTACTGGGCGGAAATGACAGGGAACTGTCAGCATATCTTGCGAAACAGGTAGAGCTGTATCTGCTGGAGGTGTGCCACACTAACACGCCGACTGTAGAGCAGACTCAGGACGCCGTGGAGAAGGTCCTCATCGAGGCCGGCCACGCCAGAACTGCCAAGGAATATATCCTCTACAGAGCAGAAAGGACCCGCATCAGAAATATGGATACTAAACTGATGCATGTCTACGAGGATCTGACTTTCAAAGAAGCAGAAGAAATAGATGTTAAACGTGAAAACGCTAATATAGATGGTAATACTGCCATGGGCACCATGCTGAAATACGGTTCAGAAGGCGCCAAGGAATTCTATAAGATGTACGTCATCGATCCGAAATACGCCAAGGCCCACGATAACGGCGACATCCACATCCACGATATGGATTTCTATACTCTGACTATGACCTGCTGCCAGATAGACCTGGTGAAACTCCTTAAGGGCGGATTCTCCACAGGTCACGGCCACTTAAGAGAGCCAAGCGACATTGAAAGCTACGCAGCACTTGCCTGCATCGCCATCCAGTCCGACCAGAACGATCAGCACGGCGGCCAGTCAGTGCCAAACTTTGACTACGCCATGGCCCCGGGCGTGAGAAAAACCTACAAAAAACTCTATTGGTCCAACATGGGCAAAATGCTGGAGTTGCTTTTTGATGTAGAAAACGGCGCGGACAAAATGAAGGCCTTCGGCCAGAAGGTGGAGGCCGAGCAGGGCATCTGCCCGTGCATGGCCTGGGACAACGATTACAAGAAGGTCGAGGCAGACTCCCTGCAGGAATTCGCTTCCGCCGAGGAAATAGCCAAACTCCAGGACAAGGCTACCCTCTTCGCTGACAGAGAAATCGTCCGCAAGACATATCAGGCAATGGAAGCTTTGATCCACAACCTGAACACCATGCACTCCAGAGCAGGCGCACAGGTGCCATTCAGTTCCATCAACTACGGCACGGATACATCACCTGAAGGCCGCCTGGTCATGATGAGCATACTGGAAGCCACAGAAGCTGGCCTGGGCAACGGCGAAACGCCGATTTTCCCTATCCAGATCTTCAAGGTCAAGGAAGGCGTCAGCTACAATCCCGAGGATCCTAACTACGACCTGTTCAAACTGGCCTGCAGGACCAGCGCCAAGAGACTGTTCCCAAACTTCTCTTTCCTGGACGCGCCGTATAATCTGCAGTACTACAAACCGGGCCATCCGGAGACGGAGTGCGCCTACATGGGTTGCAGGACCAGGGTCATCGGCAATGTTTACGATCCGACCAGAGAGATAGTTTACGGAAGGGGCAACCTTTCCTTCACTTCCATAAATCTGCCAAGGCTGGGTATCAAGGCCAAAGGCGACCTAGACATTTTCTTCGACAGTCTGGATCACATGATAGATATCGCCATCGGTCAGCTCAACGAGCGTTTCAGGATACAGGGCCAGAAGAAGGTCAAGAATTTCCCGTTCCTTATGGGACAGGGCATCTGGCTGGATTCAGAGAAGCTGAAGCCTGACGATACGGTAGAAGAGGTCATCAAACACGGAACTCTGACCATCGGCTTCATCGGCCTGGCAGAATGCCTGAAGGCTCTCATCGGTGAGCATCACGGCGAATCTGACAGGGCTGAGCAGCTGGGTCTGGAAATAATCGCATATATGAGGAAGCGCATGGACGAGGAAGCCAAGAAGACCGGCCTCAACTGGTCTGTCATCGGTACTCCAGCCGAGGGCCTCTCCGGAAGATTCGTGAAGATCGACCGCGAGAAGTACGGCGTTATCCCAGGCGTTACTGACAGGGATTATTACACTAACAGTTTCCACGTGCCGGTGTATTACAACATCAGCGCCTTCGACAAAATCAAGAAGGAGGCTCCTTTCCATGCTCTGACTAATGGCGGACATATTTCCTACATCGAGCTTGACGGGGATCCAATGAAGAACCTGGACGCTTTCGAACGCGTTGTAAGATGCATGAAGGAAAGCGGCGTAGGTTACGGTTCTATCAATCATCCTGTTGACAGAGATCCGGTCTGCGGCTACACAGGCATCATAGATAACGAATGTCCTCAGTGCGGTAGGCAGGAAGGTGACGGTGAGCCTAACTTCGAGCGTATCCGCCGTATCACCGGCTATCTGGTAGGCACTATGGACAACTGGAACGATGCTAAAACTTCTGAGGAAAAGGACAGAGTCAAGCACGGTATCGGCTCTGGATTCGAGACACTGTAATGGGCGAAGTTGCAATGAGCGGACCCGCTCCGAATGGGTCTGCAGCCGGTGACGCTGTCCGGCGCGAGGCTGCACCGGGCCAGTCACTGAGGCTGGCCGGCATAGTCCGGGAATCCATCGTTGACGGCCCCGGCATACGCTTTGTCGTATTTTGTCAGGGCTGCCCTCACCATTGCCCCGGCTGCCACAACGCCGTCACCCACGATTTCAACGGCGGCACAGATACCAGCGTGGACAAAATCCTTGCTGCAATTGATGAGAATCCGCTACTTCAGGGTGTGACCTTCAGCGGCGGCGAACCTGCCTGCCAGGCTGCGGGCTTCCGGGCCCTAGCCGAAGGCCTCAAGGAGCGTAACCTGAATATGTATATGTACTCAGGCTACACTCTGGAGCAACTGACTGAAATGGCCCATGTGGACGCGGACCTGGCACGGCTCCTGTCTCTTATAGATGTTCTCATCGACGGGCCTTATGAAGAGTCGCACCGTGATCTGACTCTTGAGTTCCGCGGCAGCAGCAACCAGCGGCTTATCGATATGGTCGCCAGCAGAAATGCCGGGAAGGTCGTACTGGTGGCTGATCAGAAAGAAATAACGGTAAATCCATAAAATAACTGGGACCGATCATTTGATAATGACCGATCCCTCTTTTAATTTCTTTTAATTGCAGATCCATTTTCTCAGCGCTTCACCACTACCCGCAGATCTATGTCCTCTTTCTCCTTAGGATCCGGTTCTGCGCCTATGCCACCGAATGGCATCTGTGCCACCAGATGATAGCTTTCAGGAATATCGAAAAGACCCTTGACTGCCTCATCGATGACCGGATTGTAGTGCTGGAGGTTCGCGCCTACTCCCAATTCTCTGAGGCCGCTCCAAATGCTAAGTTGCAACATACCGCTGGACTGGTTGGCCCAAATCGGGAAATTACCGGCGTATGGCGGGAACTGCTCCTTAAGTTTCTCTACTACTTTCTCATCGTAAAAGTACAGCACCGTTCCGGCGCCCGCCCGGAAGCCGTCGATTTTTTCCTTTGGCACCTTGCCGCCGAAGGCCTCGCTTATTTTATCCCAAAGAACATCCTGTTTGTCACCCAGGGCGACTACTACTCTGGAGCTCTTCATATTGAAGGCGTCAGGAACCAGCTCCGTCAGTTCCTTTATTTTATCCACGACTATTGCCTCTTCAACGGGAAGGTCCCTATTTATATTATAATATGATCTTCTTTTCTGCAATGCTTCTGATATACCCATTTCATCCTACCTTTCTGTGATGTTGATTCAAGTTGATTAATACATACCACATATGTAGGTTTTATAACATGGAGAATTTAATGATGTTCGGGATGATGACCCGAGCGTCTCCTTGCCGAAAGTACCTCTACGCACGTATCGCTCAAATACCTGGGATGATAGTGCGTATTTTTCTTTATTGTAAACCAAATTCGCACTTATTGACCGAATCCAACAGGTCGAGGTGCGCGTTGCTGGTTTTAATATCCTTTATTGGCATTATATGGTATATAATCAGGTATTAAACGCACTTCTTCTCCTTTTAAATCGCTGATACGTGCGCAGAAAATCGTTGGAATTCCAATATGCGCACCTCCATGTTCTGAGGAAGGCGGATAAGTGCGGAAATGAAATTTGAAAATCCAAAAATGCACCTTTGTTCCTCAATAATAGGCTATACGTGCGCGAACGCACTTATACTACCAGATATCCAATAAATAGTGTGCGGCAGGCCGATAGCCCAGTCGCCCCATACGCCAACCACTGCCATCCCAGCCCGCAACCGGCAGGCCGGTAGCCCAGTCCCAGCGCGGCACCCCGGACCCGTAAAAAAACAGGGACCGGAATTCCGGTCCCTGCAATAGATTCTAAGTTACAGATCAGTCTTTCCAAGCTGCTCCATACTTCTTCTGCTCTCTCTTCTTAACGAAGAACAGAACAACAAGCAGTATAACGAGTCCACATGGAAGTGATACCCAAGCGCTTCTTGAGAAGCCTGCGATGATGTAAGTTACTGCTGAAATAGCGGCAACAGTACATGCATACGGTAACTGCGTGTTTACATGGTTGATGTGGTAGCACTGAGCTCCTGCAGATGCCATGATAGTAGTATCTGATATTGGTGAGCAGTGGTCGCCCATTACAGCACCGGCCATGCAGGCTGACATTGAGATTATCATCAGCTGAGGGTCTGTGCTCTGGAAGGCTGCTACTACAATAGGAATCAGGATACCAAATGTTCCCCATGATGTACCTGTTGCGAATGCAAGTCCGCATCCGATCAGGAATATGATTACCGGCAGGAAGTTCATAAGACTTCCGGCTGAATTCTGGATCAGTCCGGCAACATATGTTGATGCGCCAAGGCTGTCTGTCATGCCCTTCAAGCTCCATGCGAATGTCAGGATCAGGATAGGTGCGATCATAGCAGAGAATCCGCTAGGAACACATTCCATAAAGTCTGTGAAACTCATAGTTCTGCGTATCATATAGAAAGCGAGAACGAAGAACAGACCGAAGAATCCGCCGACACCTAAACCAACAGATGCATCACTGTTTGAGAATGCATCGATCAGGTTGAAGCTCTTGAAGAATCCGCCGCTCCAGATCATACCTACTACGCAACAGATAACCAGAGCTATGACAGGCATGATCATGTCGATCATATGTCCGCCTTCAACCTCTGCTGCTGCATCAGCCTCAGCAAATGGTCTCTCAGGTGTTGTGTAAAGGTCGCCGTCCAGGGCGTTCATTTCATGAACTTCCATAGGTCCGAAGTCTGCCTGCATTGCTGTAATGGCAAACATGAATGCTATAGTGAACAAAGCGTAGAAGTTGAATGGTATGCACTGACAGAACAGAGCGATACCACTCTGATTGCCCGGAACGAATCCGGATACTGCAGCTGCCCATGATGAGATAGGTGCTATGATGCAGACCGGAGCTGCCGTGGCGTCGATCAGGTATGCCAGCTTGGCTCTTGAAATGTGGAATCTGTCTGTCACAGGTCTCATTACGCTACCAACTGTCAGGCAGTTGAAATAGTCGTCGATAAAGATCAGAATACCAAGAGCTATTGTTGCGAAGGATGCGCCCTTCTTAGTCTTGATTTTCGATGTAGCCCAGCGTCCGAATGCTGCAGAACCGCCGGCTTTGTTCATCAATTGAACAATAATTCCTAAGATTACCAGGAAGATCAGAATACCTACGTTGTAAGGATCGGAAAGTACCTTTACGATTCCATCTGTAAATACGTGTGTGATCGTTCCAGGAAAACTGAAATGTGAGTATAACAGTCCACCTGTTAGTACTCCAATGAATAGAGAACTGTACACTTCCTTTGTCACCAGTGCAAGGGTGATAGCTATGATTGGTGGTACGAGGCCCCAGAAAGTGTTCTGAACGCTCTTGGCGTCAGTTGTAACTGCGGCAAAGACCAGAATAGCTATTACTATGATGAATATTACTATTCCTACATAGCTCTTCTTTTTCTTTTCCATTTTTTTCACTCCTCTTAAAATAAATGATAAAATAATAAAAACAATAACATAGTTTCTTTATACTAACACGCAAGGCTTGTGCCATATCCACCAAGCAGTGCCATTCCGCCTGATGAACGGGTTCGATGAGTCGCATATCAAATCAGCCCCCTGAATACGACCCGCAAACGGTTCGCTTTCTCAACTAAGCACACCATTATTGAGTCGGTCCTCACATGTTCATATACTTTTAAGTTCTTAATAAAAAGACAGCGTGGGCAGCCGCGCTGTCTTCATAGACTTTCCAATATAATGTCTCACCTATGATGTCAGCAGATTCCCTTGATTACTTGCTGTAATCGAAGAATCCTTCTCCAGTCTTCATTCCCAGTTTGCCTGCAGCAACCATCTGCTTAAGCAGGATATTTGGACGATACTTAGGATCGCCGAACTGAGTATAAAGAACATCCATGATAGCCAGGCATACATCAAGTCCGATCAGGTCGCCTAATGCTAAAGGTCCCATCGGGTGATTGCATCCAAGTTTCATAGCTGTATCTATATCCTCTGCGCTTGCAACGCCTTCATTGAGGATGGTAATAGCTTCGTTGATCATAGGAATCAGGATCCTGTTTACTACGAATCCAGGAGCTTCCTTGATCTGAACAGGAGTCTTTCCAAGCTCTGTAGAAAGATCTGTAACAGCCTTGTTAGTCTCTTCTGATGTCAGAAGTCCATTGATGACTTCTACCAGTTTCATTGCTGGAACCGGATTAAAGAAATGCATTCCGATAACTTTATCAGGTTTGCCTGTTGCCATAGCGATCTCTGTGATCGACAGTGATGATGTGTTGGATGCGATAATGCATTCAGGTTTAACCAACTCGTCAACTTCCTTCAACAGAGCCTTCTTAGCTTCCATATCCTCAGTTGATGCTTCGATTACCAGATCAACGTCCTTGATGATGCTGATGTCAGTAGATCCGCTGATGAGCTTCATCGCTGCATCCATGTCAGCCTGAGCGATCTTCTCTTTCTTGACAAGTTTGGAAAGGTTCTTCTCAACCTTTGCAATACCTTTGTCAACAGAAGACTGATGTCTAGCTCTCATTACTACTTCATAACCGTGCTGAGCCAGTACCTGTACGATTCCAGCACCCATTGTGCCAGTTCCTAATACGCCGATTTTTTTCATTTCTGAAACCTCCTATATTTACGTTAACTTGCTCAAGATTTATAAGAAATCTTGTTAAAAAATTAACTTTTTGTCACATCTTGATTATAACACATTAATTATGATTGTAAACCCTAATTGTCTAAATTAAACTTAGTAATTCCTAAGGAAATCTGGACATATGCAGCAAGTCTTCCAAAGGCTTCAGCATTTAGTTTTTCAATGGTTAAGAGGGTGCCCGGTTTTTCACTTTCCCCGTCTACGAAAAAGGCCTCGGCCTCCTCCCTGAGCAGGAGGCTCATGGACCCCTCCGCGTTACATCCCGGGAAGGCCGGCAGCATGGTATCGCTGTCTTCCACCTCCACAACAAAACTCATGCCGTAGGCATCCCTGCGCAAGGCTTTCTTTTGTACGGGCATGTACACCGCCTTAGCGTCGATGCCCACGCCGTCGTGCAAAGAGCAGACCCAGCGGCCGAAGGCAAGCAGTTTCTTCTGCCAGACTATAACATCTTCCCTGCGCCCGCAATCTGACAGATACAGGCCGTACTGAACGCCGTCCGCATCCCAGCAGGTGTCGGCCAGCATCTCTTTGAAGCCTTCAAGGTAGGCAGCTACATCTATGCCGGCAGCAGCCATAGGCAAGAGCACCGCCATGGTGCCTGCCGCGTAACAATCCTCGGCATCCTCCGGCAGAGTCAGGACTTTGCCGCCGCTCCTGGATATTTCCTGACCGAAGTACTCGTCGTTGCCAACGAGAATGGTCCGCTTGATCATTCCATCGGCGCCGTAGCGATCCTGAAGGAGCTTGCGAACGCATGTAAAAGCCGCCCTTTGTTCCAGTGTCTCCTCCTGAATAGCAATGGCCATGAGACTGAAGTCCCGGCCCGTGACCTTGTCCACCAGTAAACTGTAATCCTCTGACGATAGGCTTCCCCCCGCGAAGAATATTTCCGTGTCCGTAAGCCGATGGCCGATGGCTGATATGGCGCCGCCGATCATGGCCGATACTGTGTCTGATGCTACGATGACGATGACCTGGCTACGATGACGCATCTCGCCCCCCAGTCCGTCAGCCGTTTCCAGCAGGTCGGATGTATCGCCTATTACCGATTTGACCCAGGACATGCCCCAGAGCTCGTCCAAGGCTTCGCCGCCCCGGCCTGTGAGTTTCTCCAGAACGCCACTGTCGTTGAATATAGAATGTTTTACTTTATCTGACATGATTTGCCCTCCATTACTACTGCCTGACTGTGCGGCAGATACTGTCGAGTTTAGCCTCTACGCCTGCGATGTCATTCTCGGCGCAGAGTACGGTGATTTTGTCGCCGCCGGCCAGGATCGTGCTTCCCCCCGGCACCAGTTCTGCATTACCGCGCATTACCGACACGATGAGGCAGCCCTTCGGCAACAGCATTTCCTCTATTTTTCTCCCGTCCATGAGACAGCCAATATAAACGTCGCTCTGGAGCAGGACCTTATGGCTTTTGATTTTTTCCGTCATTCCGCAAGACTCGTTTTTCGCCAGAAGCCTGTCAAGAAGCTGATCGTAGATTGGCCTCCCGTTGAGAATATCCGCCGTGATATAGGCAACCAGCGCCACTATGCACAGCGGCAGAAAGTTGGTGAAATCCCCCGTCATCTCTGTGATCAGTATGACCCCGGTAATAGGCGATCTGACGATTGCCGCGAAGTATCCTACCATCCCGTAAATGACGAAATTAGTCATATAATAGTCTTCGAATCCCAGGCCCTGTCCGGCAATAGTCGCGAACAGTCCCCCTGTGATCCCGCCGATGACCAAAAGGGGCAGGAATATGCCTCCCGGTGCTCCCGAACTGAAGCTTATGATGGAATAGAGGAATTTCATGACCAGCAGGACCGCAAGGCCTGCCAGCAGGAATTCGCCTCGGGCCGCCTGACCTACCAGGGCGTAGCCGCTGCCCAGGGTCTCCGGGTAATATATAGCCAGGGGTATTACCAGCGCAAAGGGCACTATGAGCCGCGCGTATCTGGACGGTATTTTTTCATAGGCGTCCTGGGTCGCGGCCGTGAACTTGTTATATACCATGCCGAAGGCTCCCAGGATCACGCCCAGGATCAGTATCAGCCAGTACAGGGAAAGTGGCAGGCTTTCGTCTACGGTCAGGTCGAATACAGGCTTCAGGCCGAAGATGTTGTACGCCACAAAATCCGATGCAATGGATGCTGCCATAGTGGACAGGAGTATGTCTGTGGAGAAATTCTTATGCAGGCCTTCAAGGGTGAAGACGACTCCCGCCAGAGGCGCGCTGAATGCGCACGACAGGCCGGCGCCGGCGCCGCAGGTCATGAGCAGTTTCTCCTCAGTGGTCAGTTTGTTCCCCAGACGTGAAAACCCTTTGCCCACCATAGCGCCCAGCTGGATGCTGGGGCCTTCGCGTCCCAGAGACAGGCCGGCGCCAATAGATACAGCGCCGCCTATGATCTTGGCCGGGATCATTTTCCACCAGTTTTGATGCACCTGACCCCTGAGTTCACCCTTCACCTGAGGTATGCCGGATCCGCTGCAGAGTGGTTCCGCCCACAGGCAGAGGCAGGCAACTATCAGCAACCCTGCCAGAATTGCAAGGCCGATCAGAGCCCCTTCCGTGCTTTTCATGGCATTGGCAACAACAGAGCCCCTCAGGGACTCTGCCTTTATCAACATCATCCTGAACAGGGATACGACGAAACCGGCTATGACGCCGACGCAGATCCCCTCCAGGATCAGTTCATATTTAAAACTTTTTAATCTTTCGATTGATTGTGTTATCTTACTATTCATCTTAATTATTGTACAGGTTCGTCGTCATATATTCCGGATCTGAAGTAACATCGATTCCCAGGGCGCGCAGGGTCTGCTCGTCTCTGTCACTGAGGATGGCCGTACAGTGAGCTTTACAGCCCTTCAGGTCTCCCAGCTTGCCGGCCGCTATGGCTGCCGATGGGTTCTGGGTGCTTGACACAGTCAGGGCTATGAGGATCTCCTCGCAGTTTAGACTGGAGCGGTCCGAATCCAGCACGTCAGTCTTCAGCCTCTGGGTAGACTGCAGGACCTGAGCCGTGATCAGAGGCATGGCGTCATCTATACCTGCTAGGTATTTGATACTGTTCAAAAGTGCCGCTGCGGCTGCTACCATCCTACGCGAGCTTCTGCCTTTGATAATGGTACCGTCCGGCATTTCTATAGCCATGACCACCACGTTCTCATAACGCTCGTCACAGTTTCTCTTTTGTTCGGCATAGTCTCTGGCCGGCTGTACGACCTTGCGGTCCTCCACTTCCATTCCAACTTCCTTCATGAGAAGTTTGGAACGCTCCCGGGAGCTTTCCGATATCTTGCCCTTCTTGTAATCGCACTCGGCGATGAGATATCTCCTGATGATCTCCTGACAGGCGGCATCTCTGCAGACCTGATCGTCGATGATGCCGAAGCCGGCTCTGTTGACTCCCATGTCCGTAGGTGATTTATATTCTTCTTTACCTGTGATCTTCTCTATGATCCTGCGGACCACCGGGAAGACTTCCATATCTCTGTTGTAGTTGACAGCCTGTGTCCCGTAAGCCTCCAGGTGATATGAATCGATCTGGTTCACGTCCTTCAGGTCAGCCGTAGCCGCTTCATAGGCAATGTTCACCGGATGCTTAAGTGGCAGATTCCATATAGGGAAGGTCTCAAACTTGGCGTATCTGGCCTTGGTGCCCCTGCGATAATCATGATAAAGCTGAGAAAGGCTCGTGGCAAGCTTGCCGCTGCCGCCACCTGGCCCGGTCACTACGACCAGAGGCTTGGTCACGTGAATGTACGGATTAGCTCCGTAACCTTCATCGCTTACGATAGTGTCGACATCTGTCGGGTAACCTTTGGTGAAATAATGCTTATAGGTCTTGATACCTCTGCGTTCCAGTTTGTTTATGAACATGTTCACAGCCGGCGCGTCCTCATAACGGGTGACTACCACGCTGTTTATGGCCAGATCATACTTTCTGAAAGTGTCGATCAGTCTCAGGACCTCCAGATCGTAAGTGATGCCGAAGTCCTGTCTGGTCTTACTTGTCATAATGTCACCGGCATAAATACAGATTATGATTTCCGCGTCGTTTTTCAGCTTCTCCAGAAGTTTGACCTTGGCGTTCTCGTCAAAGCCCGGAAGTACTCTGGCCGCATGTTTATCATGAACGAGCTTGCCACCGAATTCCAGATACAATCTCTGGCTGTCGCCTGCATTGATCCTCTCTCTGATGAACTTGGACTGCTCCTCGATATACTTCTCCGCGTCAAAACCTATCTTTCTCATTTTTCCTCCTCGTTTAAACCCATGCCTGCAGGGCCCAGATGACAGTAGTTCCAACCATAGAAATAGCTACGATTACTACTATTACCCTCGCCCAGAATTGTTTTCTTTTATTCATTTTACGATACCTCGATTTTTAATTCATTTCTGCCCTCGGCCATACCGCCAAGACTCACGTGATAGTCGATGTCTATATTTCCCCGACCTTCCGGAGACAGATTGTTCTCGACGCTGTTAGTGAGGACTTCCATATCTATAACTCCATAAGGAGTCTCATACTTAGTGAAGAATCTATGGCCCTTCTTGAATTCGATTTCCAGTCCATATCCCACATCCTTGCCCAGCCTCTTCATTCTGACAGTGTCATCCTTCAGTTTCAGACTGGTCTTGCATCCCGGGAACCCGGAAAAATCGCTTTCATCATATATCAAATATGTCGAACCGTTCCGTTCAAATAACTTACCCTCGGTGATGAACTCCATCTGCTCCTCGGGATTTTCATTGGTAAACTGCTTACCTATTATTTTTAGCATTATATCTTTCATATCCGTAACCTATTATTCTCTCTATGGTTTCGCTGAAGCTTACGCCTCTTTCCTGCCACAGGGAAGGGAACATGCTGTACCTGGTAAACCCCGGTATGGTGTTTATCTCGCTTACGTACACCTTGCCCGTTTCCTTCTCGACCAGAAAATCTATTCTGGCGAAACCTTCGCAGTCGAGGGCCTTGTATGCGTCCCTCGCCACTTTCCTTATCCTTCCTGTTATTGCTTCCGGCAACTGAGCCGGTATGACTATTTCCGTGCCTGCATCGTCGGAGTACTTAGCCTCATAATCGTAGAAATCATTCTTGGCTTTTATTTCTCCCACGCCGCTGACCTGCGGGTCGCCGTTGCCCATGATCCCGACTTCCACCTCGCGGCAGTCGATGCCCTCTTCTACTATTATACGCCTATCATATCTGGCTGCAACCTTCAATGCATCCTGAAGCTGCTCTATATTTCTTACCTTGGAAATTCCCACGCTGGAACCCATATTGGCCGGTTTGACGAACATAGGGTATGGCAGGCTGTCGTCAGCGCGGCCTGCTGCCTTGGCAACATCCGCGGCGACCTCATCCGCAAAGACAAGCACGTAGTCTCCCGTCGGGACACGATTTGCAACAAAAACTTCCTTGGCTGATGCTTTGTCCATGCATAATGCCGAGGACAAAACGCCGCATCCTGCGTAGGGTATGTCCAGGGTTTCAAAGACTCCCTGGATCTTTCCGTCTTCGCCGTAAGGTCCGTGGAGGACCGGGAAGGCGAAGTCCATCATGTCCCTGATGTCGCCTATGCTTATATCCTTAGCCGTCTTCTCCCAGCTGTCATTCTCTATATTATCTATATCACCCTCGTAGAGTTTCCAATCACCCTGTCTGGTTATTCCTATGGAAACTACCTGATGTTTATTCTTGTCGATTGCCCTCATAGCTGCCGAAGCCGAAAGCAATGATATTTCATATTCGTTGGATTTTCCTCCGAAGAATATACCTATTCTATCCATGGCCACCTCCTATATCATAATTCTAAAACACTATTTTATCATAACTTTAACCATTTGGACACAAAAAAACCATAAATGGCCTGTATAATTTGAATTAATCAAGAAAAATTGCACAATTAACTAAGAAAATACGGGAGTGAGCAAAATGGATAATTGGGACAACAACAGAAAAACAAGTTACGGAATGAATTTCGCGCCGAAGGGACCTAAGGCCCCGGAAACGTCGGAAACCCCTAAGGCCCCGGAAGGGCCTCAGCAGAGCAGCGCCGAAAATGCCGGCGCGCCTAACTTCATCATACAGGATTACAGCGGCGCTGAGAGCAACGACCGCGCCAGGGACGGCGTTGCCGCCAGCAACAATGCCAATAGCAGCAGCGCCCATGGCAGCAGCAGCGCCAACAGCAGCAACAATGCCCATGGCAACTATGTAAACCACCTTGACGACTACATCGGAGCCGGAGCCGGCAGCAACGCCGACCATTCAAGCGGCGCCGACCAGAATAATACAAACTACTACTGGAAGGACGATTCCGATAGCAACGGATATAACTACGGAGCCAGCGGCGGCTTCGGCGGCGGAGGCAACTCCGGCTTCAGCGGCAACAACGGCCCCGGCGCAGGCTTCGGCAGGAACTCCGGCGGCAAAACACGCGCTGGCAAAACTGCTAAAGCCAAGGTTCCGATGCAGATAACCAAGAAAGCCTTTGTGCTGGTACTCATCCTATGCATGCTTGTGACTTCGGCCCTGACCGTAGGCGGATTCTATGTCTACGGCAACTTCTTCGCCGACGGCACCGACAGCGCCACCAACTACTCTCTGAGCAGTTCAACAGAAACCATGTCTTACAAGAGCATAATCAATAAAGTCCAGGATTCGGTAGTTTCCATAACCACCGAGTCGGTATCCACAGATACATGGGCGCAGAATTATGTAACTGAAGGCGCAGGAAGCGGCGTAATCATCCAGCCCAACGGATATATCGTCACCTGCAATCACGTTATTTCAGGAGCCAGCAAAGTCACTGTAACACTGAGCAATAAGAAGGAATATAAGGCAACAGTCGTAGGAACTGATTCTTCAAACGATGTGGCTGTACTGAAGATCAAGGCTACAGGCCTGACAGCAGCAACTTACGGCAACAGTTCCAAACTGACAGTCGGCGATCAGGTCGTGGCAATCGGCAATCCTCTTGGCGAACTGAGCAACACGGCAACGACCGGCATCATTAGTGCCCTCAACAGGGATCTGACTATCGACGGCCAGAGCATGAATCTGCTTCAGACTGACGCTTCTATCAACCCGGGCAATTCCGGCGGTGCTCTGTTCAACTCTGCAGGCAATCTGATCGGCATAGTCGTAGCCAAGTCAACGGGCTCTGATGTTGAAGGCCTGGGATTCGCCATTCCAATCAATAAGGTTGCAAAAGTAGCCAAGAATCTGATCAAGAACGGCAGCACATCATCGTCTTCGTCTACAACGACCAGCGGCAACGCAGTCATCGGCGTAACGGTTTACGATTCCAGCAACGGCGTCTATGTGCAGTCTGTAACAAGCTCAAAAGCAAAAGCAGCAGGTATCGAGGCTGGGGATCTGCTCTACAATGTGGCTGGTACGACTATCGACAGCACGGATACGCTTAAGTCGGTGTTGTCCAATCACAAGGCCGGCGATAAGGTGAAGGTGATAGTTGTCAGGGATAATCAACAAAAAAGCCTGACTGTGACGCTGTCATCGTCATCGAACTAGCAGGGTGTTTGATAGCCTGTTTGATAGCCTGTTAGATAGCCTGTTTGATAGCCTGTTAGTAGCAGTTGGGTATTGTTCCATCAATGGTACCTTTATGCATAGTTCCGACTACTAGTATGTGCCCATAATGATATGCACGCATAATGGTATGTACCCATGGTCCTGGACACCTCGCCCGCACCTTTTCTTAGTGATTTGGTCGTATAAATGCGTCTGCGCACTTATAGACCCCTATTGAAGAATGAAGGTGCGTTTGGGTAGGTTCCAAATTGGGTTTCCGCACGTATCAGCCTTTCTCTGAGCATGGAGGTGCGCATATTGGAATTCCAACAATTGGCTGCGCACGTATTGGCCAATTTCAGATACAAGAAGTGCGATTAAGGCTTTAATTCTTGCCATGAAATTCCATATATGGATGGTGGAACCAGTTGTGCGCACCTCGACCTAATTAGTATATCCAATACGTGCGAATTTGGTTTACAATAAAGAAAAATCCGCACTATAGATTCGGATATTCGTCCAATACGTGCGTAGGATTTTCCAAGAGGTTTCCCGCCAATAGATGATCTATTAAACACCACCCGGGTTCTTAATATTCATTTTCCGAACACCAAAATGTTCTCCAAGCATATTTTCGTTGCTCTAACTCTCCTGAAGTATGTGCCCATTACCGAAGAATTTACCTGTTTCAGATATCTAATAGCCTGTAACCCTTGCATTTACTTGTTTTTGCCATAATATCAAGTATGGATAATCTTATGCATAAACTCATGCATAAAGGTACCATTGATGGAACAATACCCTACCTGTCGGAGAAGGTACTCGGAGGGCCCTTTCCTTTGGATGGTATGTATATGCGAGAATATTCTGATAATTGTGGTACAGAATAACCCTTGCCACAAAAAAAGATGCCGTAAGGCATCTTTTTGATATCACTATTTTAAATTGCTCCGTCGGTGTTGCCTGCGTCTACAGCAGCACCAGCATTTCCGGCTGCGCCGGTATTATTGGAATGTTCGTGGAAAGCGGTATCGCCTTCATCTATGACGAATTTCTTCAACTTATCAACATGTTCCCCGGCCACTTTTCTGGCAGTCTGAGCGTCTCCGCTGCGCAGAGCATCTATGATATTCTTATGCTCATCCGGCATGTTTACATATCTTGAAAAATCATCATAGTATAGATATCTGAAACGAAGAGCCAGCTCCTGAACAGTTTCCGACAACTGGATCAGGGTTTTGTTCCCGCTGAGGGCAACTATGCGTCTATGGAAGGCTTCATCATAATGAATAATGCTCTCCATGTCGCCATCGTTAATAGCCGTACTGTAGCCCTGAGTAATATCCATAAGTTCCTTGGTTTCCTCAGGGGTTATTTTTTGGGCAGCCAGGTAAGCCGCCAGTCCTTCCATATCTTCACGGACTTCAAGGGTGTCCACCATATCTTTCACAGAAATATCCGAAGCGTAAGCGCCGCGGCGTGGCTCGATAACCACCAGGCCTTCCTTTTCCAGTTTTCGGATAGCTTCACGGACAGGAGTTCTGCTGACTCCCATTTCATCAGCCAGATCCACTTCCATCATTCTGGTTCCCGGCGTTATCTGCCCCGTCAGGATCTGCCTCTTAAGTTGCTCGTAAACGATCTCCCTCAATGGTCTGTGATTTTGTAAATCAAAATTTAACATATCTCCCTCTTATTCTATAACAAAGAATCAAGTTATTTAATTGTTTTAGTCCAGTAGGCTTCATAGCCCTTATCTCGCAATTTGTCACAGGCTGACATTGCAGCCTTCATATGGTTATATACAGCAAAGACCGTAGGGCCGCTGCCGCTCATGAGCACCTTCTCGGCGCCCGTTTCGCTCATAACCTGTTTCAGCTTCGCCACCGCCGGATAATGATCCAGGGTGTAAGCCTCAAGTACATTTATAAAATTATCGTAGGCTCCATCACTGTGAGCCGCCAGATCTTCCACCAGTTTATCGTTATCCGGCCGCGAAACTATCTCGCAGCTGTCGATGCCCTGATAAACTTCCTTAGTCGAAACACTTATAGACGGTTTGGCTATGACCACAGGCTTTCTGATACCTTCCACCGGCTCAAGCTCAGTACCCCGTCCAGTTGCCCTGGCACAGGATGCCGCCATAGGATCCTTGCGCATAGGCTTTGGAAAAATGTAATTAGCCTTCGCCTGCCCTAAAGCGCTGAAAGGCACATCCGAGCCAAGCTCCGCGCACAGCAGGCATACCTTTGTCAGGTCCAGCCCCAGATCCCACAAAACATTCAACCCGTGTATTACGGCTGCGCCGTTGCCGGAGCCTCCCGCCAGGCCTGCCGCAACAGGTATCCTTTTCTTTATGTCTATGCGAACAGTGCCGCTGTCAACTTGCTTCCCGTAACGGTCCGCCATGAGACGCGCCGCCTTGAACGCCAGATTTCTGTTATCCGTCGGCAGATAATATCTGTTGGTCTTCACCTGAACGTCTATGTTGCCGCGGGTGCCGTCATTATTCCTGATGTATTTCAGGTCCACGTCATCGTGAAACGACAACTGTTGCATGACCATGTCCACAGGATGATAGCCGTCGCCGCGGGCAGCGCCTACATCGATAGACAGATTGATCTTGGCAAAGGATAATACTTTAATTTCATCCACGACATTGACCTCCGGAAACTTTATTTCTTCTTGGCGCCTTTAGGATTCTTGCCGTAATCAGTTGCCTTCAGTTCCGCCCTCTTAGCTTCCTTCTCGGCCTTCTTCAGCTCGGCCAGTCTGGAACGGCCGGTCTTATATGTGCAGCCTGCAGCCGAGATCGGTCTTGCCTGATGTACTCTGTAATTATCATTATCAGCGTACATATCGTCCATTTCCTTCTCAAGTTTAGCCTTGGCCTTCTTATGAGCCCGCTCCTTCTCGACTTCCTTCTCATGTTTAGCCATGACCTCTTCAACAGGTTTTCCTGTGCGTTTGGCTTCCTTATATGGGTTGAAGGCTTCTTCCTTGGCCTGTCCACCCTGATCTTTTTCCTTCTGCTTCTTCATCTGCAAAGCTGAGAATCCGAACATTCCTCCGAACATCAGTACCATCATTACCATGTACACGCTGGTGTTTCTGCCCTGGTTCATTGTCTTGAATGATATGACCTTGTCAGTACCCAGTTTGTTTCCGTGATTATCTACGAAATCCTGGGAAATCGTACATTTATATACGGTGTTATCCTTGATAGAACTTTTACCGGTTGTCTTCACCTTGGTAGTATCCAGAAGGATCAGCGCATAATTCTTATCTTTAGAACTGTAGACTATCTTCGTCGGATAGGATTTGCTACCTGACTCGTTGGTGATCTTTACTTCATTCTTATTAGCTGCCTTAGATGTGGCGTTTCCTACCTCATTATTGAAATAGACCTTAACGCACATATTATCTTTGGTAGTGTTGGTAGCTCCATCCTTAGGATAAGTGGAATCTATCTTGAATGTCTCAGCTCCGAAGCTGAATGCAAACATCGATGTCATCATTACCATTATCATAGTCAAGCACGCGATTGCGCTTATTCTCTTCATGTTCTAATCCTCCGATTCGTTTCTTTTGATTTTTCTGAGTTCAGCGAAAAACTCTTTCATAATAGCCGAACATTCTTCATTCATTATTCCATATTCGACTTCAATATTGTGATTTAACTTACTATCCTGAACGATATTGAATACAGATCCGCAGGCTCCTGCCTTAGGATCCATAGTCCCTATGTAAAGTTTCTCCATACGAGACCAGACCAGCGCGCCTGCGCACATAGTGCATGGTTCGCAGGTCACATACATGGAACATCCCGTGAGTCTCCATCCTCCCAACGCCTCCGCGGCCTGCCTTATGGCATTCATCTCCGCGTGACAGGTTGGATCTCCCGCTGTTTCCGTAGTGTTGTGGCCCCTTGCAATGATGGCTCCATCCCTGACGATCACAGCGCCTACAGGTACTTCTCCCGCCTGAAATGCCAGCCTTGCTTCACTTAAGGCTTTTATCATATAATCATTCGTACTCATATACTAAAAAAGTATACAACAATTCCATACAGTATTCAAGATATTTTTGTATCAAATCACGTGCACATCTTGTATTCGACACAGTTTTCTAGTAATATATATGTTAGTAATTCAGAAGGGAGACTACCGTTTATGGTCATGGACATCGTAACCTGCTGTATCGTCATTGCCGCAGCAGTATTCTATATGCGTAAGGGCTTCGCTATTGCCGTAATAGGCATAATGCAATGGTTCGTCTGCATAGTCGTGGGACTTTTGTGCTGTGGGAAGTTGAAGGATCTGCTAGTTGACAAAACCTCCCTGGACGAGACTCTGAAGGCGTTCTTCGCCAGGCGGCTGGAGAACAGCGTTACTGACACGGCAAGCTATCAGTCTATGCCCAAGCTCTTCGACGACTGGATGAAGGATGCGACGGTATACCTCTCTAACACCACATCGGAAGGAATAACTTCCATAATATTGTCCGTCGGCTGCTTCCTGGCTATCGTCATAGCTATCAGGATCATCTGCTGGCTCTTCGCCAGACTGGTCTCCAAGAAGCACCATAAAGGCGTAGTCGGATTCGTAGACGGCCTGGCAGGAATGGTTCTGGGAGTATTCCTGGGGTTCTTCTTCGTACTGATAATATTCGCGGTCATGGTTCCTGTACTGGGACTGCTGCCACAGGGAATATCGAGTTTCATCAATCATTCCTTCGACACATCTTACTTCAGCGGCCAGATATATGATCACAACTTCATACTCGAGCTGGTGAAAAATCTATTTTCATAAAATACTATTGACATGGCACCGGGTTTGTGGTATAAAATTAAAGATTTGAATTTTTTTAGAAATTGAAAGGGGAACTGGATGACAACCTTATTAAAAAACGGAAGAGTTTATCTGGACGGCCGATTCGTAGAAACGGATCTCACCATCGACAAAGGCCGGATATTGGTTTTTGATTCTCCTTCTCACATAGACAGAACTGTTGATTGCAGTGGTAAGATTATTATTCCCGGATTTACGGACGTGCATGTGCACCTTCGTGAGCCGGGTTTTTCTTATAAGGAGACCATCAGGACCGGCACCATGGCCGGAGCGCGCGGCGGCTACACCTGCCTTTGTTCTATGCCGAACCTGAAGCCTGTGCCATCGACACTGGCTGGCCTTAAGGCTCAGACGGACATTATTGCAAAGGACGCTGTCATCAGGGTCGTGCCTTACGGGACCATTACAATGGAACAAAACGGACGCAGCAGGCTTTCTGATATGGAAGACCTGGCGCCTTATGTATGCGCATTTACAGACGACGGCAAAGGCGTGCAGACTGGGGATCTCATGGAATCTGCCATGACTAAGGCCAAGTCTCTGGGCAAGCTCATAGTCGCCCACTGTGAAGACGAGAGCCTGCTCCACGGGGGTTCCATCCATGAAGGCAAATATGCCGAGGCTCACGGCCTTCCGGGCATCTGCTCTGAAAGCGAGTGGAAACAGGTGGAACGCGACGTAGCCCTGGCAGAAAAGACCGGCTGCGGTTATCACGTATGCCACGTGTCCACCAAGGAATCCGTGGACATCATCCGCAGAGCCAAGGCCCGAGGCGTGAACGTGACCTGCGAGACAGCGCCTCACTACCTGACACTTTGTGACATGGACATAAAGCAGGAAGGGAGATTCAAGATGAATCCACCTTTGCGCGACGCATCGGACAGAGACGCGCTTATTGCAGGAGTCATAGACGGCACCGTGGACATTATCGCCACGGATCACGCGCCTCACAGCCCCGAGGAAAAATCGCGAGGCCTGGACAGCCCCTTCGGCATCGTGGGACTGGAAACGTCCTTCCCCGTTTTGTACTCAGAGCTTGTGCTGAAGAAGAAATGCCTGACACTGGAACAGCTGGTGGACTCCATGTCCATCAAACCCCGCCGGCGGTTCGACCTGGGCCCTGCCATAGAGGACGGCGCCCCGGCAGACATTGCAATAATAGATACTGAAGAAAAATTTACTATAGACCCGGCCACCTTCGCCAGCATGGGAAAGGCAACACCTTTCGCCGGTTGGCAGGTCCAGGGCAGAGTCATTATGACCATAGCAGACGGAGAAATCGTCTGGGAAAGGAGCGAATAATGAAGAGACAATATCTGGTGATCGAAAGCATCAGGCGCCTGAAAAATGACGTGTATTACATGACATTTACGGGAGATTGCCATGAAGTATCAGCTCCGGGCCAGTTCATCAATATCAAGGTGGGCGGTTTCTACCTGAGACGACCGATTTCAATATGCGACTATGACATAGGACATATTTCCATCGCCTTCAAGGTTGTCGGCGCCGGGACCCAGAAGATGGCCCTGGCCGAGAAGGGCGACCTGGTAGATGTTCTCATTCCTTTGGGCAACGGATTCGACGTAAGCAAAGGCGGCAGGAATCCGATCCTCGTAGCGGGGGGCATCGGCGTTCCGCCTATATACTGCTTGGCCAAAGATATGGTCGGCCGCGGCGAGAAACCGAGAGTCATCTGCGGTTTCAACAACGCCGACGATGTTCTGCCAATGACCAAATTCAACGAAATAGGAATCGATCCGACCATAACTACGATGGATGGCTCCGTAGGAATGAAAGGTCTGGTCACTGACGCTATGTATGATGAGCAGTATGACTACGTCTACGCCTGCGGACCTGAGCCTATGCTGAAAGCAGTCTGGTCCCTGGCTCCCGACGGTCAGTTCAGCTTCGAGGCAAGGATGGCCTGCGGCTTCGGCGCCTGCATGGGCTGCAGCTGCAAGACCAAATACGGAAGCAAGCGGATCTGCAAGGACGGTCCGGTATTATACAGGGAGGAGATAATATGGTAGATACAAAAATTGACCTGGCTGGTCTTTCTCTGGACAATCCTATAATCCCGGCCAGCGGCACCTTCGGCTACGGCAAAGAGTTCGCTGAGTTTTACGACCTGGATGTGCTGGGCTCCATCTCTATCAAAGGGACCACTCGGGAGGCCCGCTACGGCAATCCTCTGCCGAGGATAGCCGAGTGTACTGACGGTATGCTGAATTCTGTCGGTCTGCAGAACCCGGGACTGGAGGCGGTCTGCGATACTGAGCTGAAGGATCTGGCTGAACTTTTTCATAAGCCGGTTGTGGCCAATATAAGCGGGTTTTCCCTGGATGAATATGTGGCTTGCGCTGAAGTTATGGACAAACAGCCAAATGTAGGAATAATAGAAGTAAATATCAGCTGTCCCAATGTCCACTGCGGAGGCATGTCCTTCGGCGTGGATCCGGCATCAGCCGCGGAGGTGACTGCCGCCGTCAAGAATGTAACAACTAAGCCGGTATTCATGAAGCTGACGCCTAATGTAACGGATATAGTGGCTATAGCCAAGGCCTGCGAAGACGCCGGAGCTGACGGCATAAGCCTGATAAACACACTGCTTGGTATGAGGATAGATCTGAAGAAGAGGCAGCCGGTACTTGCCAATAAAATGGGCGGATTTTCCGGCCCGGCAATATTCCCGGTGGCTGTGAGAATGGTATATCAGGTGTCTAAAGCCGTAAATATTCCAATTATGGGCATGGGCGGCATCAGTTCAACCAGAGACGTCATCGAGATGATGATGGCTGGCGCAACTGCCGTTCAGGTAGGCGCAGCAAATCTGGTCAATCCTTACACCTGCAGGGATCTGGTGACGGGACTGCCCGGAGCCATGGCCAGCCTGGGCATAGAACGGCTGGCAGATATAATAGGTATAGCAGAATAACTGCGGCCTGGCCGGCACGCCGGCTGGACTGATTAGCAGAGCCCCCGCCGGCACGCCGACTGGACTGATTAGCAGAACCCCGCCGGCACGCCGACTGGACTGATTAGCAGAACCCCGCCGGCACGCCGGCGAGGCCGAACATAGAAGGAGAAAATAATGGGAAAAGACGTTATAATAGCCTGTGACTTTCCGAACAAGAAGACCACCCTGGACTTCCTGGATAAATTCACCGGCAGGAAACCTTTTGTTAAAATAGGAATGGAATTATTCTACGCCGAGGGGCCGGACATCGTTCGCGAGATCAAAGGCCGCGGCCACCAGATATTCCTGGACCTGAAACTCCACGACATACCCAACACCGTGGAGAAAGCCATGGCATCACTTTCCGGCCTTGGCGTCGACATGACCAACGTCCACGCAGCGGGAACCAGAGACATGATGGAAGCTGCCCTTCGGGGCCTGACAAGGCCCGACGGAAGCCGGCCCATCCTCATAGCCGTGACTCAGCTGACATCCACCAGCCAGGAGCGCATGCAGAAAGAATTGCTCATAGACGCGCCGCTGCCTCAGGTGGTAACATCCTACGCTCAGAACGCTAAAGCTGCCGGCCTTGACGGAGTTGTGTGCTCGCCTTTGGAAGCAGGCACCATCCATGAAAGCTGCGGACGCGGATTCATGACAGTGACCCCGGGCATACGTTTTGCGGGAGCTGCTGCTGACGACCAGAGCAGAATAACCACGCCGGCAAAGGCGAAAGAAATGGGCTCCGACTATATCGTAGTCGGCAGGCCAATAACCAAAGCAGACGATCCGGTGGCAGCCTACGAACGCTGCCTGACGGAGTTTTTAGATCAGTAAGTGCAAGTCCGAGAGGCTATCCCCGCCCGGACCGCAATAAGTGCAAGTCCGAGAGGCTATCCCCGCCCGGACCGCAAGAGGAGGAGACATGAGTAAAACAGAAATTGCAAAGGGACTTTTGTCCATAGAGGCTGTATTCCTGCGGCCCCAGGAGCCTTTCACCTGGGCCAGCGGCATCAAAAGCCCGATTTACTGCGACAACCGCCTTACCCTGACTGCGCCTGACGTGCGCACCATCGTCGAGGAGGAGCTTGCCGCAACTGTACGCGAATATTATCCTGAGTGCGAGGTCCTCATGGGCACAAGCACAGCGGGCATCGCTCACGCGGCCATCGTCGGCCACATTATGGACCTGCCTATGGGTTATGTACGCGGCAGCAAAAAGGATCACGGCCGGACTAATCAAATCGAAGGCAAGCTGTTGCCGGGGCAAAAAGTAGTCGTAGTGGAGGATCTGATTTCCACGGCAGGCTCGGCCTGTGAAACCGTAGAAGTCCTGCGGGAAGCCGGCGCCCATGTGCTGGGCATCGTAAGTATCTTCACCTATGGCATGAAGAAGGGCCTTACCCGCCTAGCAGAAAAGAAAATCGAAAATCACAGTCTCTGCGACCTGGACGCTCTGGTCAAAGTGGCTGTAGATACGGGCTATATCAAGCCTGAGGAAGAAAATAAAATATTGCGCTTTAGAGACGATCCGTCCGACGAGGGATGGATGAAGGAGGAGTAACATGAGCGAAATACGCAATCTTATCAACATCACAGACTTGTCTGTAGATGAAATAGATCATCTGATCAAAGTGGCAGATGATATAGTGGCGCACCCTGAGCAGTATCAGGACATCTGCGCCCACAAAAAACTGGCGACGCTGTTCTTCGAGCCTAGCACCAGGACCAGGCTCAGCTTCACGGCGGCTATGATGGAACTGGGCGGCAACGTTCTGGGCTTTGCAGACGCAAGTTCAAGTTCAGCCAAGAAAGGCGAGAGTGTCAGTGATACAGTGGTTATGGCCGGCTGCTACGCAGACATCATCGCAATGCGTCATCCTAAGGAAGGCGCTCCTGTCATCGGTTCCAGAAGGACGACAGTACCTATTATCAACGCCGGCGACGGCGGGCATTTCCACCCTACTCAGACTCTGACAGACCTTCTGACTATCAGCCGCAAGAAGGGCCGCTTGGACAATCTGGTAGTTGGTCTCTGCGGTGACCTGAAGTTCGGCCGCACAGTCCATTCCCTTATCGAGGCAATGCTCAGATATGAAAATGTGAAGTTTGTCCTGATCTCACCTCAGGAACTACGCGTTCCTGACTATGTCAAGGAAAACATGGACAGAGCCGGTGCCGAATGGTGCGAATACGAAAGACTTGAGGACGCTATTCCTGAACTGGACATCCTCTATATGACCAGAGTCCAGAAGGAAAGATTCTTCAACGAAGAGGATTATGTTAGGTTGAAGGACAGCTACATTCTGAACCTGGAAAAGCTGCAGCCTGCTAAGAAGGACATGATCATCATGCATCCGCTGCCAAGAGTCAACGAGATCTCAGTTGAGGTGGATGACGATCCAAGGGCCTGCTATTTCTATCAGGCTCTCTGCGGCAAGCATATAAGAATGGCGCTGATACTATATCTTTTGGGAATGAAATAGAGGGAGGATCATATGAATATAGATGGAGTAAGTACCGGTATCGTACTGGATCATATAAAGGCCGGAAAGAGTATGCAGATCTACGAGCTGCTGGGCCTGGAAAAACTGGACTGCTGTGTTGCGATCATTCAGAACGCGCAGAGTTCCAAGTATGGCAAGAAGGATATCATCAAAATCGACGGAAAGATCGACCTGGATTTCGATATTCTGGGTTACATCGACAATAATATCACTGTAAATGTAGTCAGCGACGGCCACCTGGAGAAGAAGGTCCACCTGGATCTTCCTGAAACTCTGACCAACGTGATCAAGTGTAAGAATCCTCGCTGTATCACATCGATCGAGCAGGAGATTCCTCACAAGTTCAAATTAGTTGACAGGGAGCACAAAGTTTACAGGTGCATCTACTGCGACGCGGAGTATACGGAGTATTAAGGGACTGGCGCACCAGGCTTGTCCTCGTGCGCGAACAGCCATATAGCCTCACTCGCGAAGAACAGAATATGCCGCGAACTTGACGAAAATATAAAAGGAGACAATATGAAGTGACCTCACAATTGTAGATTCGTGTATTTACCTGTAAAATATTATTTGATAAGAATAATAAGGTAACAGGGATTACCGCATACAATAGGAGGCCACATATGAATAGTATAGT
>NZ_SNXO01000033.1 GCF_004362975.1 Aminicella lysinilytica
AGGCCGAAAGCTTGGCCGGAAATGACTTCCGGGAAGATTGTGGTCATGAAGATCATGCGACATTGTTCGGATTTGAGGGTATCTAAGATACTCTTAGTAACGAAGCGATTTCGCGTAATGCGCGGCGTGCGACAGAGTGAGAAAGGAACGTACTTCTGGTACGTGACTGACGAACGATGGAGCAACAACAATGCAGTACACGAAATAAGCGAGTTAGCTGAATCCGGTGGCTATAGCGAAAAGGTTACACCTGTTCCCATCCCGAACACAGAAGTTAAGCTTTTCCGCGCCGATGATACTTGGTGGGCGACTGCCTGGGAAAGTAGGTCGTTGCCGGTTCAGCTTTTTTAATAAAAAAATGTGGCCCCATGGTCAAGCGGTTAAGACACCGCCCTTTCACGGCGGTAACTCGAGTTCAATTCTCGATGGGGTCACCAAATAATGTGCGCGATTGGCGGAACTGGCAGACGCGCTAGATTTAGGATCTAGTGGGAGACCGTGTGGGTTCAAGTCCCTCATCGCGCACCACTAATAAACAGGCATAGCCTGTTTTTTTAGTGGTGCACATATGATGAGTAGGGACTTGAACCCTAAAGTTCTAATAATTTAAGAAACCGCATAACGAAGGCGTTGATCTCCATATAGTTTATCTTGTCATGGGTTTTCAGCAGCAGATAGCCGCTTTCGTAGGCTGGATATCGTTCCAGATCTGATAGATCATTCAGGATAGCCTGGGCGTCAATTACGGATATGCCAGGACGGATAGATTCTGACGGGATAGTTATCTCTGCATGGTGATCGGAAGCGTTGATATACATATTATATGGTGTGGATTCCGTAGGGAAACAAATATAGTCGTTATTTACGATACCTTTTCTTGCGGAAATATGCAGACCGTCGGAGACGATAGTGCACTTATTCACTATAAAGTCACCAGCCGGATAACCGAGGCAGAACATTGCACGGTGTATGTCTGTCATAGATAATATGGGCAGTAATTTATACAGCTGCATCACATCATCGTGGTTGTGCAGCGTGATTTTTTCTTCCAGTTCATAGGAAGGATGATTTACGTAGCGCTCATATAGTTGAACACTCTGGTAACCGTTGATCTCGTCGTCACGGGTGTCTGATATGCCGTAGAAAAATTCAACGTTTTTCTGTGATAGGGAATCAAGACTTTTCCTGAGCTCTGAGTATCTGCTGAGGATCATATAGAGATCCAAACTATAGTAGTGAAGGTTAGTAGATATGTTATGTTTGGCTGCCCGTTTTTCTAAAAAAGGCATATCAAAAGAGCGGCCGTTATAGGTAACTATGCAGTCGGCACGGGAAAGGACGGCTAAGGTATTTCTTATGACCTCGGCTTCATCTTCAGGCCTTTCAGCAAAGTACTGGATGCATTGGCTATCTGCTCCGTTTATCTCAAGGATCCCCGTGAGGATTATCTTGTCGCGGGCGGGCATCAGCCCTGTAGTTTCAATATCGAAGATTGCCACATTGCAACCCTTGAAATACATATCAAAGGCCTTACTGCTGTATTTTTCAATTGTATGTTTTCTTATTATTTCTTTCATATTTTTTTCCGTTATAACAAAATAGACCGCAGGGGTGCAGTCTACTTTGTTCAAAAGGGGTATTGGGATTAGAGATTAATGAGGTTATCAGGGGGATAACCACAATGCAATTATATAAGATTTCTTAAGAAAATGCAATAGCAACTACAAAAAAAATCGGTTTTTTTGTAAATAATATCTATTCATTTATTTGTTTACCGGTGTTATAATATTGTAAAGCGATGCAGCGGAGTTAGGAGGAGTTATGAAGTATGGTTTTATAGGCGTCGGTAATATGGGTGGCGCAATTCTACACGGCTTATTGGATTCAGGTGCTATTACAACTGAAAATACAATAATATGTGGACGTGACTATGAGAAGACAAGCCGTATGGCTAATGACCTTGGTATAGAGGCTGTCAGAGAACAAAGGGCTCTTGTTGAAAGGAGCGATATTTTTTTTCTTGGCGTGGAGCCTAAGAATTTCAAGGACATAATGCCTGCAGTGGCTAAGGGATATGATGATAAGAAGTTATGTGTGTCTATGGCTGCCGGAATTATGATAGATTATCTGGAATCCTTTTTAGGAGAGGATTCGAAAGTAATAAGAATAATGCCTAATACACCTGCTAAAGTGGGAGAAATCATGGTCTCAGTGAGCAGGAATGCCAATGTAACGGACGAAGAAGTGGAAACTATAGTCAGACTCTTCTCATCCATGGGAAAGGCTGCAGAAGTCTCTGAGGACCTTATACATGCAGTCATAGGCGTAAGCGGAAGCAGTCCGGCATATACCTATATGTATATAGATGCTTTGGCCAAGAGCGCAGCCGACTATGGTATGTCCCCTGACAAAGCCAGGGTATTTGCCGCTCAGGCAGTAATAGGAGCGGCAAAAATGGTTTTGTCCACTAATGAAGACTTGGGCAAGCTTGTGAAAAATGTCTGCTCCCCGGGAGGGACGACTATAGAGGCAGTGGAATCTTTGCAGGATAGTGGCTTCGAGAAGATCGTGGAGAAAGCCGCTAAGGCAGCTATAGAAAAATCTATTTCTATGAGTAAACAGTAAATCGAGGAGAATGACATGACATTTGAAGAGAAAACTATTGATTCGGAATATGTTTTTAAAGGGAAACTTATTAAGGTCAGGAGAGACAAGGTTACCACAGTAGATGGTGAATCAATACGTGAAATAGTGGAACATTCCGGTGGAGTGGTAATAGCCGCTCTTAAGGAAAATGGGAACATGCTCATGGAGCGGCAGTTCAGGAAGCCTGTCGAGGGAATTGTTTTCGAGGCGCCGGCCGGAAAGATAGACCCTGGTGAAGAGCCCGTAGACGCTGCTTTGAGGGAACTGAAGGAAGAAACAGGCTACACGGCCCGCAAGATAGAGTTCCTGACGAAGACATATCCGTCTGTAGGCTTTTCGGCCGAGATACTGTATATTTACCTTTGTACTGAGCTTGAGGCAGGAGAGACGGATTTCGACGACAATGAGGCTATAGATCTGGAAGAACACAGTATAGATGAACTTTATGATATGGTAATTGCAGGTGAAATCATTGATGCCAAGACTCAGATAGCTGTAATGATGGTGAAGGGAATGATAGATAAAGGCGAATTGGCTGACTATCTTGATTAGATGTATAGGAGAAACCGATGGAAATCAAAGATTTTTTAGATTATTTGACTGCTGACAGGAAAATGTCAGATAATACAGTAGGAGCCTACAGGCAGGATATTACTGCCTTCAGCAAATTTCTGGAGGGAAGGGGTATCGGGTCCATGGCGGAAGCAACTAATACAGCAGTAGTAGCTTATCTGATGGATTTGAAGAATAGCGGGAAATCCAGCTCTACAGTCAGCCGGAAGCTGGCTTCTATCAGAGCTTACTATCGCTTCCTGGTAAACAAGGGAATCGTAAAGGTCAATCCGACTGAGGATATCAAAGCTCCCAAGATAAGCAGAAATGAAATATCATATTTTACTATAGAGGAAATTGAAAAACTGCTCGATATGCCGGATGATTCAACTAAGGGAAAGCGTGACAGGGCTATACTGGAAGTGCTCTACGCCACAGGCATAAGGGCCAGCGAGATAATAGAACTCAGAGTATCTTCAATAAATCTGAGAATGGGTTTCGTCACATGCAACGGAGATCATGGTAAGGCCAGAATAGTGCCTATCGGTTCACCTGCCAGGAAGGCTTTGGAAGATTATTTGGGGAATAGCCGTCCTGCCTATATGCGAAATGGCGATGCTGAAGATAATGAAGGAATGCTTTTCGTGAATTATGTGGGCGAACCCCTTACAAGACAAGGCCTGTGGAAGATACTCAAGCAGTATGGCGGCGAAGCAGGGCTCACTGAGATCACTCCGCAGATGATCCGTAATTCATTTGCTATGCATATGGTTCAGAACGGCATAGATATGAAGTCGCTGCAGGAGCTTATGGGTCATGAGGACATACTGGCAACTGAGGCATATTATGAGCATAACAGGAGCAGCATCAAGGATGCTTATGATAAAACCCATCCAAGGGCTTGATAAGGGCCGATTTGACAGGCTTTTAAGGGAAATAGTCCTTGCATTGAGCAAGTCATTATGATATAATATTTCAGTATTACGGGCGGTCCTCTGAATGAGTGCTGTACAGTTAAGCACATAAGAGCATTGCAAGAACGTCTACGAGGGAAGGAGGATATAATCATTATGAATTCAATAGATGCAATCAATCAGGAATACCTGAAGAAGTACATACCTGATTTCAACATTGGTGATACTGTTAAGGTATTCATCAAGATCAAGGAAGGCAACAGAGAAAGAATCCAGACTTTTGAAGGCTTCGTACTTAAGCGTCAGAATGGTGGAATAAGCGAGACATTTACTGTTAGAAGGATAGCTTCTGGCGTAGGCGTTGAGAAGACTTTCCCGATCCATTCACCATGGGTAGAGAAGATCGAAGTAGTAAGGAAAGGCGACGTTAGAAGAGCCAGACTTCACTACATGCGTGGAAGAACTGGTAAGTCAGCTAAGATCAAGACTAAGAAAGACAAATAGTAAAAGGCGGGAACCGGCAGGTTCCCCTTTTTGTTACTAAAGCGATGCATTATCATTCAATTAACTGATTAATGCGACAAATTGGAGAGGAGGCTCAATTATATGGATAATATTAACTGGTACCCGGGCCATATGAAGAAGACCAGGGAACTCATAAGAGATAATTTAAAACTGGTAGATATCGTCATAGAGGTAATTGACGCCAGAATACCTGTTTCCAGCAGAAACCCGATAATAGATCAGTTGGTTGGGGATAAGAAGCGCATAATCGCATTGAATAAGAGCGATCTGGCTGATCCCGCCCAAAACGAGTTATGGCTGAAACACTTCAACAGTGACAATACTAAGGCTGTATCTACTAACTGCAACAGCGGAGCCGGAATCAAAGGATTGTTTGATGTGCTGGAAAAGGAACAGAGAAGTATTCTGAAAGCTAAACAGGAAAGCAATGCGGCAACCGAAGCAAATGTTAAAACTGAAGGTGATGCCAGGGTCGCCGTACGTAAAAGCATTCCACTTAGAATGATGATAGTAGGCGTTCCAAACGTAGGCAAATCATCTTTGATCAATAGAATGACAGGGAAGAAAAGTACTCAGACGGGAGATCGTCCGGGTGTAACAAAGGGTAAACAGTGGCTTACGCTTACTAATGGCATGCAGCTTCTGGATACGCCGGGTATATTATGGCCGAAGTTTGAAGACCCTAAGGCCGGTTTGAATCTGGCTTTCTGTGGATCGATTAAAGACGAAATATTAGATGTAGCAGATTTGGCACTTTCCTTTATTGGAGACATACAGGAGATGTATCCACAATTGCTGCTCGACAGATATAATATAGACGAAATATCAGAAATGCCTCTGGGCACTATGGAGGCTATAGCCTTGAAGCGTGGTTATATCCTACCCGGCAAACGGATCGATTACGATCGGTGCGGACGCGCCGTTATAGACGAATTCAGAGCCGGAAAAATAGGAAGGGTCACATTGGAAATATCCAAATAGCAGAAAGAGGTAAGCTTTGAAAAAGGCTGAGAGAGAAAAATATTTACAAGAAAAATTAATCGATATGAAAGCCTGCGAGAAGCAATTGCATCTCGCGGGATTCACATATATAGCAGGGACTGACGAGGTCGGTAGGGGACCTTTGGCAGGACCAGTCGTAGCCGCAGCAGTCGTGTTGCCTGAAGACTTCAGCGTACTGGGAGTAGATGATTCCAAGAAACTTTCCGAAAAGAAGCGGGAAGAACTTTATGATCAGATACTTGATAAGGCGCTGGCATATGGATTCGGACAGCGTGACAATAATGTCATCGACGAGATCAACATCCTGGAGGCAACCAAGCTTTCCATGCTGGATGCTATCGCCGAGGCGGACAAAATGCTGCTTGATAACACCGGAGAGATAATAGGACATGTTTTGATCGATGCGTTGAAGCTTGATGCACTGGAGAAACCGCAGACCGCTATCATTAAAGGTGACAGCAAATGCGTTTCTATAGCGGCAGCATCCATAATCGCCAAGGTCAGGCGTGACCGCATGATGCGTGATTACAGCCAGGAATACCCGGGCTATGATTTCGAGAAGAACAAGGGCTACGGCACCAGATCACATTATGAGGGGATCAGCAGATTGGGTATAACGCCGATCCACCGAAAAACATTTCTAAAAAATCTTAATCTTTAAGGAAAAGGAGACAGAAAAATGGAAATCAAATCAGACATTCAGATCGCTCAGGAAACTAAGATGAAAAACATCGTAGAGATCGCTGAAACTGCAGGAATCGATGACAAGTACATCGAGACCTATGGCCAGTATAAGGCTAAGATCGACTATAAGTTGCTTGAGGATATGAAGGACAAACCAGACGGAAAACTGATTCTGGTAACAGCAATTTCCCCTACACCGGCAGGAGAGGGCAAGACCACTACATCTGTAGGACTTGCTGACGCGCTTCACAGGCTGGGCAAAAACACCATGGTAGCTCTTCGCGAGCCATCACTGGGACCTGTATTTGGAATCAAGGGCGGCGCTGCCGGCGGCGGATATGCTCAGGTAGTTCCAATGGAAGATATCAATCTTCATTTTACAGGAGATATGCACGCAATTGGAGCAGCAAACAATCTGATTGCCGCTATGATAGACAATCATATACAGCAGGGCAACAGCATGAAGATAGATCCGAGGAAGATCACATGGAAGAGAGCCATCGACATGAACGACAGGCAGCTTCGTCACATAGTTGACGGTCTTGGCGGCAAGCCAAGCGGCGGTCCAAGAGAAGATGGATTCGAGATCACAGTAGCCAGTGAGATAATGGCTATTCTGTGTCTTGCTCACAACATAGATGATATGAAGGAGAGAATATCCAAAGTAATCATTGGATACACATATGATGACGAGCCTGTAACAGTAGCTGACATCAAGGCACAGGGCGCAGCAGCCGCACTGCTGAAGGACGCTTTGAAACCTAACCTTGTCCAGACACTGGCGTACACGCCGGCATTCATCCACGGTGGACCTTTTGCTAATATCGCTCACGGATGTAATTCACTGATGGCTACTAAGATGGCCTTGAAACTTTCGGATTACACTGTTACAGAGGCAGGATTCGCTGCTGACCTGGGAGCTGAGAAATTCGTAGACATTAAATGCCGCAAAGGTGGACTGAAACCATCAGCCTGCGTCATAGTTGCTACCGTAAGAGCTCTTAAGTACCACGGCGGCGTTGCCAAGGCTGAACTGAACAAAGAGAATCTGGAGGCTTTGGAGAAGGGCATGCCAAACTTGCTTCAGCATCTTGAGAATGTCACACAGAAGTACGGTTTGCCTGCAGTCGTAGCAATCAATGCTTTCCCGACTGATACAAAAGCAGAACTTGATCTTGTTGAGGAAAAATGCAGGAAGCTGGGCGTAAATGTCGTTCAGTCAGATGTATGGGCCAAAGGTGGAGCAGGCGGCGAAGAGCTGGCCAAGAATGTTCTGGACCTTTGCGAACACGGCGAGAACAATTTCAAATATGTTTATCCACTGGACCTGTCCATTAAGGATAAAATCGAAGCGATTGCCAAGAATGTATACAGAGCTGACGGCGTAGTTTATGAAATGAACGCCAAGAAACAGCTGAAGAGACTGGAAGAACTTGGATTTAATGACCTGCCTATATGCATGGCCAAGACTCAATTCAGTTTTTCTGATAATAAAAACCTGCTTGGAGCTCCGAGAGGATTCGAGATCACGATCACCAGCATCAAAGTAGATGCAGGCGCAGGATTCATAGTTGCCAACGCAGGCAGCATCATGACTATGCCAGGACTCCCTAAGGTTCCGGCAGCAGAAAAAATCGACGTAGATAACAACGGAAGAATAACAGGATTGTTCTAAAGACGATTGATTTGGCAGGGAGTTTTTGCTCCCTGCCTTTTGTTTCTCTTGACAAGTATTTTACTCGATAATATACTTAAATCAAGGCTAGTGAGAAAGGCGATGAAAAATGATGATAACTGATAGCACATGTAAGGAATTCGTCAGTTTGCTTGGCAGCGACGCACCGGTACCCGGAGGCGGCGGAGCATCTGCTCTGGTCGGAGCTGTAGGTGCGGCTCTCGGCAATATGGTAGGCAGTCTGACAACAGGCAAAAAGAAATATGCTGATGTTGAAGAAGACATACAGAAACTAATGAAGAGAGCGACGGTACTGCAGCAGGAACTATTGGATTGCGTCGAGAAGGATGCTCAGGTATTCAAGCCTCTGGCGGCGGCCTATGGCATGCCTCATGAGACGGAAGAGGAAAAGAAAGCCAAGGCTGAGGTCATGGCTGTAGTCCTGAAGGATGCCTGCGAAGCACCAATGGAAATAATGAGAAAATGCTGCGAGGCTATTGACATATGCGGAGAATTTGCCGCAAAGGGCAGCAGGCTCGCTATAAGCGACGCCGGCGTAGGGGTGAATTTCTGCAAGGCAGCTCTTCTTGGGGCAAGCTTAAACGTATTCATCAATACTAAATCAATGGCTGACAAAGAATACGCTGCTGAGGTCAATGCTGAGGCGGACAAAATGCTAAATGAATATACCGTCAGAGCGGATGAGGTTTTTGCTGAGGTTTACTCGGGATTGAGAGCTTAAGAAGGGAGACCGACATGATACTTAATGGTGATGTGGTAGTTGAAGAAATCAACAAAGAGCTTACAGGGAAAATAGAAGAACTGAAGAAACACGATGTGTTTCCTACTATTGCATTGGTAAGAGTGGGAGAGCGTTTTAGTGATATAGCCTATGAGGCAATGATAATCAGGACCTGCAAGACTCTGGGCATTGAGACCAGGATGTTCAGGTTTGCTTCAGATGTACGTCAGGTGAAACTGATAGATTGTCTGGAAGCCATCAATGAAGATGATGATATCCATGGCGCCTTGGTATTCATGCCGTTACCTAAAAATCTCGATGAAGATGCAGTCAGAAATGCGCTGGATCCTAAGAAGGATCTGGACGGGATCACTGATGGAGCGCTGGCCGGGATGATATCTAAGGACTATAAAGGTTATCCCCCTTGTACAGCAGTAGGATGCATAGATATGCTCGACCATTACGGCATAGGAATAGAGGGCAAGAAGGCTGTGGTAATAGGCAGAAGCAAGGTTATAGGCGAGCCTGCAGCATTACTTCTGACGTCAAGGAATGCTACCGTTACAGTTTGTCATTCCAGGACACCTGAAGAATGCCTGAGAAAATACTGCGCTGATGCAGATATAATCGTCTTAGCTACAGGACATCCGGGGATATTTACTGCAGATATGGCTTCACCGCAGCAGGTGATACTTGATGTGGGCATTAATATTATGCCTGACGGAGGTATTATGGGAGATGCAGCCTTTGATGAAATCAATGAAAAAGTCGCTGCCATCACACCTGTTCCTGGAGGAGTAGGCGGAGTGACAACGGCTGTATTGATGAAACATATCATCGGTGCGGCAGAGGCCATTGCATCGACTAAGCCGGGGTTTAATTTGTAAGCATCATCCCCAGAGAATCATCTGTGAAGAAAGTATTGCCATTATAAAGGAACAGCACCTGAGAAATGTTGTTTGCCTTGATAATGTCATTTATATCGTCGTAGAAGTACCTTGGGTCTACTACGACGATTTTTTTATAATGCTGAGCCAGGAAAGGAATGAAACTGTTGGCGTAGGAGTCTTTTACCAGCAGCAGATTTCCCACCGATTTTACAGGAGTCTGTATAGTATACATAGGATGGTTACTGCCGCCGAATACTGTGTAGGCGTCTTTCTTTTCCAGGTTATCGAGTTGATAGAACTGCGTCGTCTTTTTCTTAGTATCGGCATAGTAAATGACGGAATTCTTATACCCCTTTGCCTTGCTGGTTGCCGGCAGGTAAATTTTGATGGCATCATCTTTACCGTTGGTAAATCCGCTCTTAGAATAGAGCGTACCTTTGAAATCGTTTTTAACTGCATAAGCTTTATAGTTGATTGAATCCTTGAAACCCATAACTTTACATGACTTCCTGAAAGCCAGATAAGCACCGTCCGTAGTCCAGTGGTGGTCTGTGCGATAATACAACTGCGTATCATCCTTGTTAGCTTTGAAGGTGCTGCGTACATCGATAGGTGTTATGCCGTCGTTCTTGATCCTGGCGAAGAAATTATCCATATATTTATTCTGATCGTTGAGCCTGACTGTGGCAGGAAGTTTATCGCTGAGGATATTTGCCGCATTAGGCGCCAGCAAAAAGTACATCTTCATCCTTCCGTATTTTCTCCTGAACTGTGTCAGGGCTTCTTCTGTAGTCTTCAGGTGATCGTCCGGTGCGGTGATTTTCTCCATGAGATAATTATCTCTGCATCTGTAAACACCGTTAGCTTCTAATTTACCCTCTGTGATGTCTGTAGCGGATTTTGCTTTGATGAAAGCGTTGCGGGCAACAAACTGGTCGTTTGCATAGTTTTCCAGTTTGGTCTCATAGCGGCCTTCCATATAAGTGCTGATGGAAAAGTGCGGCAAGGTCTGTAACATACGGTTTTCAGCCGAAGAAAAGCTCTTATCAGGCAATAGTAGATTGCACAGGAAGAATATCGCAAGTATGGCTACGAAGCATATTCCTATTATTTTTGTAAATTTCTTATCATTCATGATTCTACCCTAAAATCTGAAGTACAGGAACGGATTGTACGAACTGTAGATCAGGTAAGCTACCGACAATATAAAAATAACAAATATGATCACTATACCGAACACAGGCTGATTCTTATTAAAGAACTGGAATTGCTTCCTCGGTTCCGGCGTACTGAGCACTCCTGAGAGTACAAGCAGAACCAGATTGGTTCTGAGCAGATACAATGTAGTCATATTGGCGAAAGGGAAAGCCCCGACGCCAAAAAGCACGCCTATGTAAGATATAGCTGTTGACAGATCCGTACTGCTGAAGAATACCCAACCTATCATAACTATGAGCATTGCATATATGTGCTGTGCCCAGGAAGGGGCCTTCTCAAGGTATTGCCCATATATGTATTTCTCCAAGATCAGCAGGACACCGTAGTAAGTACCCCACATGACGAAATTCCAGCTTGCACCGTGCCATAATCCGGTCAGGGACCAGACAATCATAAGATTCAGGATATGTCTGTGTACAGGCACTCGATTGCCTCCAAGTGGAATATACAGGTATTCGCGGAACCAGGTGCTTAGGGAAATATGCCATCTCCTCCAGAATTCTGTTATGGTCTTGGAAATGTATGGATAGTTGAAGTTCTCCATGAATTCGAAGCCGAACATACGGCCTAGACCGATGGCCATGTCCGAATATCCGCTGAAGTCAAAGTAGATCTGCAATGTATATGCAATTATTCCTATCCAGTAGGTGACTACCGACACCTGGCTGTCAGGCAGAGCGATTATGGCCGTATGCAAGGCACCCAGGTTGTTGGCCAGCAGGACCTTCTTGCCGAGGCCATATATGAACCGGATAGATCCTGTTCCGAATTTTTCCAGGGATTCCGTACGCTCTTCCAGCTGCTCTGCCACATCCCTGTACTTGACAATAGGACCTGCAATCAACTGCGGGAACAGAGAAAGATACAAGGAAAATTTCAGCAGACTATACTGAGGTTTCACGCGGTCTCTGTAAACATCGAAAATATATGACAGGGCCTGGAAGGTATAGAATGAAATACCTATAGGCAGTGCCAGTGCTGTGTAGTGGAAATCGGTACCCAGGATACTGTTGATAGTGTCCATGAGGAAACCGAAATATTTGAAAAAGCACAGAATAAACAGATTCACGACTAAAGTGAAAAGCATACTGTTTCGACCGGTGCCGCCGTGTCTTTTGTCTTTGGCGATTTCAAGAGCCATGAAATAATTGAAGAAAGCGCTGTATATCATAAGGAACACGTACACAGGCTCGCCCCAGCTATAGAACAAAAGGCTGGCTGCCAGTAGTATTATGTTGCGCGCTGTCATATACTTCTTAGGCGTAATGAAATATGCCGCCAGAACGATCGGCAGGAAATAGAATAAGAAGATGATGCTGCTAAATAGCATGTTGGAACACCTCCTCATATTTCTCCGGAGTTTTGCTCACGCAATAAAAGAGATATCTGCCTTTCTTTATAACAAAGGCGTTCTTCAGCAGGGACACCTGCGTAGGACCGTAACTTTCGAAAGTAGAAGTCTGCTGGCTTATCCTTTCTTCTACGGCGTCCTGAACTGCGTCAAGATCGCTGCGGTGCTTGGCTTTAACGATAAGGATCTCATCTACACCAAGAGACTCCTTGCTCTTATAGTAGATGTAGGAGTCATAATTCAGATAATCCAGACCGATAAACTGCTTAAGTTGCCTGTCGTTACATTTCTGCATGGTTTCTATGTTGGTTTTGGCTTTCAGATCATTTTCGATTTTAGACATGGAAACATTATCTGCATTGGCTCTGCTATAGACCACTGCCAGAAAAATTACCAGTACGACAACGAGTACGATCTTTGTCATGGCGGAATTGTTAGATACTATTTTGTACATTACAGGCCCGCTTTCAAAATCATATTATTCAGCCACATATTATAATACCCGGGACTAACATGAATGCCATCGCCGGCATAGAAAGACTTATGTTCTTCAAGAATGTAAGTGTTATCTACATAGGTGATATGCATATCTTTACACATGGATTTCAGTGCTTCGTTGAATTTCTTATAGCTTTTAATGGATTTATTTTTCTTTAAGGCTGATTCTGACGGTGTGGATATGCTGTTAACGAATAAACGGGTATCAGGGGACTTCTTTCTGAAGTCACGGAGCAGTTCCTTGTATTTGGATGTGAATCTGTTGGCATTACCGTTGTAATTGCCCATATCGTTCATACCAAAGGCAAAGAAGGCGAATTTAGGGTAGGTGCCTGCTGCTGAACCGAACAGGTCGTCGCCGTTCATTATTGAAGCACCTATTTTACAAAATACCTGATCCTTCCTGAGAAAGCCGTAATCGCTCAGGCCTTCAGTGATAGAATCTCCGATTACAACGCTGGTATTGAAAATTTTCTGATACTGTGATTTCGAGAGCTTGTCACTACCATTGTAAGTAGAAGCATTCGATGTGTTATCGAGTGCTCTGACCTGATCTTCAACTGTGGCTACTTTAGAATAGTTGAATGAAGAAATCGTGGAAATATTTCCTCTTACAGTCTGATCACTATAATCAGCGTTATGATTCATATGAATGAGATTGAAAATAAAAACAATCAACAGAATGAATAATACCGCAAGAAATACAAGATATTTTCTGACTTTAACGTTCTTAAACTTAAACAACTAAATGCTCCTCCCAATAACACCCTAATAAAACATTAACTGTTAAATATCATATATAATGAGGTGCTAAAAATCAATAGGAATAGTCTTTGTTTTTCCTTAAATATTCTTAAGGGCAACTTTACCGTCACTTACGCCCAGACACTAAAACTAAAATAAATAATCGAGGGCCGCGACCATATGCAGGTTACTACCCTCGAAACAATTATGCGCTAACGCTATAGTTATATTTCCGCAGCGATGAGATCGCCGGCTTTGATTGTGGTTACTGATTCTTTGGCGTCGCCGCAGAGGTCGGCTGTGCGATAGCCATTCTTCAGGAATTTATGAACGGCATTTTCTATTGATGCGGCTTCATCCATGAGACCGAAGGTGTAACGCAGCATCATTGCCGCGGACAGGATAGTGGCAATTGGATTTGCCTGGCCTGTACCTGCGATATCAGGCGCTGAACCGTGGACTGGTTCATACATACCGAAGTTGCCATCAGCAAGACTTGCTGATGGGAGCATGCCTATGGATCCGGTGATCTGGCTGGCTTCATCTGAAAGAATATCTCCGAACATATTACTTGTTACTATCACATCGAACTGCTTAGGGTTTCTTACCAGCTGCATGGAGGCATTGTCAACATAAAGGTTATCAAGAGTCACATCCGGATAGTCTGCGGCGACTTCAGCAACTACGCGGCGCCACAGCCTGGAACTCTCCAGAACATTGGCTTTGTCAACGCTAGTGACTTTTTTGCCGCGCTTCATGGCCATATCGAAGGCAACCTTTGCGATGCGTTTTACTTCGCCCTCAGAATATTCCTCGACATCGTAAGCCGCAGGCCCCATAGGAGTATCTTTGTGGCCCTTTTCACCGAAGTAGATGCCGCCGGTCAGTTCGCGGACTACAACTATATCCAATCCGCCGGCAATGATTTCAGGTTTCAGGGGAGAAGCATCTGCCAGTTCATCGAAGACCATAGCCGGACGCAGGTTTGCGTAGAGGCCTAGGGCCTTCCTTATGCCCAGGAGGGCCCTTTCCGGACGTTGCTCGCCTGGCAGAGCATCCCACTTGGGACCGCCTACAGCGCCAAGGAGCACCGCATCACTGTTTTTGCAGATGTTTACGGTTTCGGATGGCAGGCACTCACCAGTTTCATCGATAGCGGCTCCGCCGGCCAGGACCTGGGTATAGTTGAATTTGTGATTGAATTTATCTCCGACTTTATCAAGTACTTTAAGAGTTTCGGCAACGACTTCAGGGCCGATGCCGTCGCCCGGTATAACTGCTATATTGTAATTCATTATTTAGCCTCCTTAATGCTGTTGATCAGGCCGCCCTTGGATATTATGTTCTGTATAAATTCAGGGAAGGGCAGGGCATGATAAGTTTCTCCTCTGGTCAGGTTTTCTATAGTACCGGAATCGAAGTCTACTGAGACCTCATCACCGGTTTGGATTTTTTCACTGGCCTCAGGGCATTCCATAATAGGAAGGCCGATGTTGATGGCGTTTCTGTAGAAGATCCTGGCGAAGGTAGAAGCGATGACGCAGCTTATGCCGGAAGCCTTGATGGCTATAGGCGCGTGTTCACGGGATGATCCGCAACCGAAATTTTCGCCGCCTACCATAATATCACCATTCTTTACAGTAGTAACGAAAGTTTTATCTATGTCCTCCATGCAGTGGCTGGCAAGTTCCTTATTATCTGTGGTGTTCAGGTAGCGGGCAGGGATTATTACATCCGTATCCACATTGTTTCCATATTTATGTACTCTTCCTTTTGCGTCCATTATTTGCTCCTTTCCGGTCCGCAGATCTTGCCGGCAATGGCTGATGCTGCCGCTACAGCAGGGCTTGCCAGATAGACTTCTGAGTCTGTGGCTCCCATTCTGCCTACAAAGTTTCTGTTAGTCGTTGCTACGCAGCGTTCGCCACTGGCCAGGATGCCCATATGGCCTCCCAGACAAGGACCGCAGGTAGGAGTCGATACGATACAGCCGGCGTCGATGAAGGCATCTATATAGCCGTTTTTGATGCTGTCCTTATAGACCTTCTGTGTGGCCGGGATGATTATGGCCCGCAGGCCTTTGGCAACATGTTTGCCTTTTAATATGTCTGCGGCGGCCTTCATATCGGAAAGCCTTCCGTTGGTGCAGGAGCCGATGACTACCTGATCGATGGTAACATCTCCGACCTCATCTATGGTACGGGTATTTTCCGGCAGGTGAGGGAAGGATACCGTAGGTTTGATGCCGGATAAGTCTATGTTGTAGACTTTCTCGTATTCAGCGTCGGCATCAGCTTCGTAAACCTTATAGTCTCCTTGGACACGGCCGTCCATGTAATCCTTTGTTATGTCATCGACAGGGAAGATGCCATTCTTACCGCCGGCCTCGATAGCCATATTGCATATACACAGCCTGTCATCTATGGTCAGGCTGGCAACGCCGGGGCCTGTGAATTCCATGGATTTGTAAAGGGCACCGTCAACGCCGATCATGCCTATGATGTGCAGAATCACGTCTTTACCGCTGACATTTTGGTTCAACTTGCCGGTTAGCACGAATTTAATTGCGCTTGGCACCTTGAACCAGGCTTGCCCTGTGGCCATGCCTGCTGCCAGATCCGTGGAGCCTACGCCTGTGGAGAATGCTCCCAGAGCTCCGTAGGTGCAGGTGTGAGAGTCGGCGCCGATGATGGCTTCGCCGGCACAGACCAGGCCTTTTTCAGGGAGAAGGGCGTGCTCGATGCCCATTTCTCCTACGTCGTAAAAATTGTCTAAGTCGAAGCGTCTTGCGAAGGTGCGGCATTTCTTGCACTGCTCGGCGCTTTTTATGTCTTTATTTGGCGCAAAGTGATCCATTACCAGGGAGACTTTGCTTTTATCAAAAACACTTTCAAAGCCGGCGCCGTCGAATTCCTTGATGGAGACGGGACCGGTGATGTCGTTGGCCAGTACCATATCAAGGCTGGCGTTTATAAGCTGGCCTGCCTGAACGCTTTCCATGCCTGCGTGGGCTGCCAGGATTTTTTGTGTCATTGTCATTCCCATTATGTATTCTCCTTATCTGACAAAGTGATCTTTCTTGTTCATTCTGTTTACAGCGCTGACAAGGGCATTGACCGAGGCCAAAATGATGTCGTCGTGGGTGCCTACGCCCCAGAACTGATTGCCAAGCTGGTCTTCTATGCATACATAGGCCGCAGCCTTGGAGTTGGAGTCGGCACTTATGGCGTGCTCTGAGTAGGTCACAAATTTATAGTTGAAGTTGTACGGCGTCTTGTTCAAGCCGTTGCTGACAGCATCCAGACGACCGTTTCCTTCGGAGTTTATGTTGAATATCTCTCCGTTTATGTCTATTCTCATGTCAACGGAAAAGCTGTCGCTGGCGCCTGATTTAGTCGATGACGTATGCTTGAATGTGGCGTCTGTAATGTCTATAGGGTCGAAGTAGTTTATATACTCTTCGGAGAAGTAATTGAAAATTTCCTTAGTTGAAAGCTCTTCATGGTGCTTGTCGGAAATATCCTTCATCATATATCCAACTTCCGCGCGCATAGGGTTAGGAATGACGAAACCGTAATCTCTTTCGATTACATAGGCTACGCCGCCCTTACCGGACTGGCTGTTTATCCTGATGACATCGCCGTCGTATTCGCGGCCTACATCGTGAGGATCTACCGGCAGATAAGGGACTGTCCATCTGGTTGGATCCATGGCTTCTCTCCACTTCATGCCCTTTGCTATGGCATCCTGGTGTGAACCGGAGAATGCTGCGAAGACAAGAGCTCCGCTGTAAGGGTGTCTCGGATCCACGGTCATGCCGGTAGCCTTTTCATAGGCTTCAACTACCTCAGGCATATTGGAAAAGTTCAGCTTGGGATCAACTCCGTGGGTGAACATATTCATGGCGATGGTGACTATGTCAACATTGCCTGTACGCTCGCCGTTGCCGAAGAGCGTTCCTTCTATTCTATCACCGCCGGCCAGAAGTCCAAGCTCTGCATCGGCTACGCCGGTACCTCTGTCATTATGAGGGTGCAGGGATAGTACGACATTCTCCCTGTCATGTAGATTTTTGCTCATGTATTCTATCTGGCTTGCGAAGACGTGCGGCAAAGACATTTCCACAGTAGCAGGAAGATTGATGATCACCTTTTGTTCAGGCGTCGGCTCCCATATGTCGATGACTTCGTTGCAAATGTCTCTGGCAAATTCCATTTCAGTTCCCGTGAAGCTTTCAGGGGAATACTCGAACTGGAAATCCGTATCAGGATACTGCTCGGCGATTTCCTTGATCAGGCGGGCACCTTCCCTGGCGATTTCTATTATTTCACTTTCGGAGGCCTTGAATACCTGCTGGCGCTGAGCTACTGATGTGGAATTGTACAGATGTACCACTGCATGTTTGGCGCCAATAAGGGCGTTGAATGTTTTTTCTATTATATGTTTCCTGGATTGGGTGAGCACCTGAAGGGTAACATCGTCGGGAACCAGATCTTTATCGATAAGTGTCCTGAGAAATTCAAACTCAGTTTCTGATGCGGCAGGGAAGCCGACTTCGATTTCCTTGAACCCGATCTTGCAGAGGTACTGGAACATTTCCAGCTTCTCATCAAGGCTCATTGGAACTATCAGGGCCTGGTTGCCGTCTCTCAGGTCGACGCTGCACCATCTTGGCGCTTTGGTTATGTGATCTTTCTTTACCCAATCACAGGATGGGACGGGTGGGACGAAATATCCGACCTTATACTTTTCGTAGTTTTTCATTATGATCTCCTCTCGTTTCTCTTGACTACTGGTGAGGTACCCATTAAAAAAGTCTCTTCACGACAGTTAATTATCGTAAAGAGACGAAAAATTCTATATTTCCGCGGTACCACTCTTCTTGATGCTGCCGGTCCATCAACCGGTCTGACATCCTCTCGTTTAGAAAGTGTGCTCGGGGGTGAGACATCGAAGGGCGCCTGCAAACCTTTCACCAATTCGGTTGCTCTCTGTGAGGCGACGAGTTTCGACTTATTCCCGTCATAGCTAACTTGATTTCTTTAAGTTATATTACTAATATAATGTATAAAATCAGTTTTGTCAACCAAAAATTGTGAGAAAGATTAATAAATCTTGTATTTTTTTGTGTGCAGTTACAAAAAATCTGTTGACATTTAGTTCATGTGGGCTATAATAGGTTTATGAACAGAGCGAGGAGCTCTTAATTATTTGACGGAAAGGGAGATTTTATGAAACTGACAGGATCACAAGTTGTGGCAGAAGTACTGCTGGATCATGGTGTTGATACTGTATTCGGATATCCGGGCGGTACAGCTCTGAATATCTATGATGAATTATACAAGTACAGCGACAGAATCAAACATATACTGACTGCTCACGAACAGGGTGCTGCCCATGCCGCGGATGGTTACGCGAGAGCTACGGGAAAGACAGGAGTTGTTTTTTCCACCAGCGGTCCAGGTGCTACTAATCTGGTTACAGGCATAGCGACGGCATGCATGGATAGCAGCCCACTAGTAGCCATTACAGCTAATGTACCGGATAATCTCATAGGTAGAGATTCATTCCAGGAGATATATATCACTGGTATCACTCTACCGATTACCAAACAGAATTATTTCGTAAATAAGATAGAGGATCTGGAGCCAGCATTGAGAGATGCTTTCCGTGTAGCAAACAGCGGAAGGAAGGGCCCTGTCCTGGTTGATATAACCAAGGATGTTACAGCGGCTACAGTGGAATTTACCAACAAGCCACCATTGGAGTTACAACCTTTGCCAACTGTTGATAAAGAAGATCTGATGGATATAGTCAAGGTCATCAACAATGCGGAAAAGCCTGTTGCTTATATTGGAGGAGGCTGCATAGCATCACTTGCCTGTAAGGAAATCAATGATCTGATCGACAAGGCTGACATACCTGTGGTACATACACTTATGGCTACCGGTATAGTCGGATGTGATAATGAATTGAATCTGGGACTTGTGGGAATGCATGGAAGTGTTGCCGCAAACAGAGCGATAGATCAGGCTGATGTAGTCATTGCTCTTGGCTCGAGATTCAGCGATCGTGTAGCTCAGGACACTAAGAAGTGGGCCAGAAGAGCCAGAATAGTACAGGTCGATATAGACAAGAGTGAAATAAACAAGAACGTAATGGTTGAGAAAAACTGCGTGGGAGATATCAAGGATTTCCTTACAAGAGCTCTTCCATATGTAGATAAAGCCAGACATATAGAGTGGCATGACAAGGTAGTAGGATGGAGATCCAAGGAGCGAGTAGTCAAGGCATCACCTGAGTACATGCACCCTAAGGAAGTTATGAGCAAACTCAGCGAAATGGTCGATGATGAGGCTATATATGTGACCGATGTAGGCCAGCACCAGATGTGGGCAGCTCAGTATCTGAAACATAAGAAACCAATGAAATTCATAACAAGTGGAGGACTTGGCACTATGGGATTCGGATATGGAGCAGCTATTGGAGCCAAGATGGGTAAACCTGACTGCAGAATCGTTCATATTACCGGGGATGCTTCGTTCCATATGAATCTTAATGAGGCCTGCACAGCAGTCAGCAATGATCTGCCTATAATAACCGTGATAATGAACAATAAAGTTCTGGGAATGGTATATCAGTGGCAGACAGCATTCTATGGAGAAAGATACTCCAATACGACGCCGGAAAGAAAGACGGATTTCGTCAAACTGGCCGATGCTTTCGGAGCCAAGGGCTACAGAGCCAGAACTCTAGATGAATTTGAAGCAGTTATGAAAGAAGCACTTAAAGCTAAGGGTCCTGTATGGATAGACTGCGTAATAGACCGAGATGAAAGAGTATTACCATTTATACCGGGCGGCAAGACTGTCGACGACATAATAGTAGATTAGGGAGGGGGCGCAGAATATGTATAAACCATTGAAGAAAGAAATAGTCAGCGTTCTTGTCCTTAACCAGGCTAACGTTCTGACAAGAGTTGTAAGTCTTTTCGGAAGAAGAGGTTTCAACATAGACTCATTGACAGTGTCAACTACTAACGATCCGGAACTATCTAGAATCACCATAGTCTTCAGCGCGACTGAACAGTCTATGCAGCAGATAATTACCCAGACTGAAAAACTGGAGGTAGTCAAGAGCATCTTTATTTTGAACCGTGAAAACAGTATCTACAGAGAGCTGCTCATGATAAAGGTAAATGCTACCGAGAAAGAAAGAACTTCAATTAAGGAAATCGTAGATATTTATAGAGGCAAGATCGTGGATCTTTCCAAGGACAGCATGATAATAGAACTTACGGGAGCACCGGAGAAAATAGACGGATTTATGGATGTTATAAGCGTTCATGATGTAGTGGAAGTTTGCAGGACCGGAATAACCGGTATTGAAAGCAACGCACGAAACGCCAAAAAATTATAATTTGTTTACTATATTTTTGAATAAATAAAAAAAAGGAGAGAAAAATGATAACGAAGTATTATGATCAGGACTGCAATTTAGGAATGTTAGATGGAAAGACAATTGCCATCATCGGTTTTGGAAGCCAGGGACATGCCCATGCTATGAACCTGAATGAAAGTGGAGCAAAAGTAGTAGTAGGATTGAGACCGGATTCAAGTCATGTAGCAAAGGCAAAGAACGCCGGGCTTACAGTAATGGGAATCGAAGAGGCTGCTGAAGCCGGCGACATCGTAATGATGCTGACACCGGATGAACTTCAGGCTAAGATCTATAAAGAGCAGGTAGAGAAACATATGAAACCAGGCAATGCATTGGCATTTGCCCATGGCTTCAATATTCATTATCAGCAGATCATCCCGCAGAAGGATATCGATGTAATCATGATAGCTCCTAAAGGACCGGGTCACATCGTAAGAGAAACTTATACTCAGGGCGCAGGCGTACCTTCACTTATCGCAGTTTTCCAGGACGCTTCAGGCAAGGCTAAGGATATCGCTCTGGCATATGCATCAGGAATCGGAGCAGGCAGAGCCGGAATCCTTGAGACAACATTCAAGGAAGAGACTGAAACAGACCTGTTCGGTGAGCAGGCAGTTCTCTGCGGAGGCATCACAGCACTGATGGAAGCTGGATTCGAGACATTGACAGAAGCTGGCTATGCTCCTGAGATGGCATACTTCGAGTGTATCCACGAGATGAAGCTGATCGTAGACCTGATCAACGCTAAGGGATTCAGCATGATGAGATATTCCGTTTCAAACACAGCTGAATATGGTGACTACATAACAGGTCCTAAAATCGTTACAGAAGAAACTAAGAAAGCTATGAAAGGCGTTTTGAACGACATTCAGGACGGAACATTCGCAAGCAACTTCATTCAGGAGTTCAATGCAGGTGGAAAGGCTAACTTCCTGGCTATGAGAGCTAAAGAAGCTGAGCATCCTCTTAATGCTGTAGGAACTGATCTGCGTTCGATGATGAGCTGGTTGAAGGAAGATAAATAAAGTAAAACTGGAGAGGTTAGATTATGGCTAAGAGAAGTGATAATGTAACCAAAGGCGTAGAAAGGGCTCCGATGCGAAGCCTTTTTTACGCTATGGGTTACACTAAAGAAGAACTGGAAAGGCCTTTGATTGGCGTTGTTTCAGCTCATAGTGAAATAGTTCCGGGACATATAAACCTGGACAAAATAACAGAGGCAGTAAAAGCCGGCGTCAGAATGGCAGGCGGTACTCCTATAATGTTCCCATCAATCGGTGTCTGCGATGGCATTGCCATGGGTCATGTGGGAATGAAGTACTCACTTGCCAGCCGCGAGCTTATTGCAGATAGCGTCGAGACTATGGCAGCAGCCCATCAGTTCGACGGGCTTGTGCTGGTGCCTAACTGCGACAAAATAGTTCCGGGAATGGTCATGGGTGCTGTCAGACTTGACATACCTGCAGTCGTCTGCTCGGGAGGGCCGATGATGAGTGGCCTCGTAGACGGAACAGAAGCTTCGCTATCAAAAATATTTGAAGCAGTAGGCGCTCGCAAAGCCGGCATCATTGACGATGCCGGTCTGGAAGAGTATGAACAAAATATTTGCCCAGGTTGTGGCTCATGTTCAGGCATGTACACTGCAAACAGCATGAATTGCCTTTGCGAGGCTATAGGCATAGCTTTGCCGGGCAATGGCACGATCCCTGCAGTTCACAGCGGCAGAATAATGCTGGCAAAACATGCCGGCATGGCAATAATGGATCTGGTGGAGAAAAATATTACAGCTCGCCAGATAATCAATGAAAAGTCCATAAGAAACGCAGTTGCCTGTGATATGGCCCTGGGTTGCTCAACTAACAGCGTGCTTCATCTTCTGGCTATTGCCCATGAGGCAGGAGTAGAGTTGAATATGGAAATATTTAACGAGATAAGCGCCAAGACGCCTAACCTCTGCCACCTTGCTCCGGCCGGCGGCACTCATATGCATGATCTGAATAATGCAGGGGGAGTTCAGGCTGTCCTGGCTGAATTGAACAAAAAGAATCTCATAGATACTTCGCTGATTACGGCTAACGGTAATACGGTAGCTGAAAATATCAAGAATGCCAGAGTCAAGACTGATGCTATCAAACCGATAGATAAGCCTTTTATGGAAAGTGGCGGACTTGCTATTATGTGGGGAAACATTGCTCAGGAAGGCAGCGTGGTCAAACGCAGCGCTGTGGCTCCTGAAATGCTTCAGCATACGGGTCCTGCCAGAGTTTACAACAGTGAGGAAGAAGCTATCAAGGACATATATGAAGGTAAGATCAATGATGGCGATGTAGTTGTTATCAGATATGAGGGCCCTAAGGGCGGCCCGGGAATGAGGGAGATGCTTAATCCGACCAGTGCTCTTGCGGGCATGAAAAAGGATAAGACTGTAGCGCTTATTACTGACGGAAGGTTTAGTGGAGCCAGCCGTGGAGCTTCTATCGGACATGTCTGTCCGGAGGCAGCCAGCGGGGGTAACATCGGGCTTCTTAAGGAAGGGGATATCATTGAAATCGATATTCCTGCAGGAAAGCTTAATGCCAGAGTCAGTGATGAGGAGTTCGCTGAACGCCGAAAGGCTTATGTTCCAAGGGAACCTAATATCAAGAGTGGTTGGCTTTACAGGTATTCTAAGATGGTAGGGCCTGCTAGTAAGGGAGCTATAATGCTTGAGGACTAGGCATATTTCTGAAGAGCGTCGCTAGTCCTCGTGACAGACAACCATATAGTCTCACTCGTCAAGAACAGAATGTGTGGCAAACTCGTTGAAATTTAAAAAGCCTCCTATGGAGTCTTTAAAATAGAATCCTTTAGACAAATCATACAAGTAAGATTTGTCTTGTAGGATTCTATTTTTAATTTCAACTCAGACAGTGCCGCACATTTGTCTGTTCTTGTCACTCGTTTGCGACTATGGCTGTACCTGTCACTGCGGGATCGCTTGCATCTTCAGGAATATGCCTTGGGTTGAAAGTGGCTTTGGTTTTAGTTTTGTTTACTCTTACTCCTGCGGAATCGCCGGCGGGTCAACTAGTCGCCTTGGGTTGAAAGTGACCTTGGTTTTAGCTTTGATTGCATTTACTCCTGCGGAATGGGAGACCTAACCCGGCGAAGAATGAGCCGCTGGTAGGTCCCCTGTCAGGACCGCAGTGCTTCAGCACGTTGCCTGTTTTACGTGGCTTCAGCCACAGTGCAAAACAGGACAGCGTAGCAGTTGAAGACTGCGAAGGAGTGATGCGTGCTTGCACCATCACGTTGGCGGTCTACGGCCTTGGCGGGTCAACTAGTCGCCTTGGGTTGAAAGTGGCCTTGGTTTTAGCTTTGATTGCTCTTACTCTTGCGGAATGGGAGACCTAATCCGGCGAAGAATGTGTGGCAAACTAGGCAAAATGCCTAAAGCCTTCTGCGACTATGGCTGTTCTTCTTGTTTGGCTGTCCTGGGTAATATTCATGTTAAATCTATGTTAAATATGTGTAAGTTTGTGTTGCTAATAGATTGCATAAGTGGTATATTTAAGCCAATTACGGGAGGAATACAGTACATGAATAAAAAGAAAGATAAGATCTTCACGTTGTTGGTGAAGATAGCGGAGAATATGAAGGATTGCGGTGAGATGTTCTGTGATTTCAAGATCACATCGGAGATAGATCTCGGCGTTTTCTCTGAGAAAATGAAGGACCTTGAAAGCAGGGGAGATACAACGGTACATGAAACTATGGTGGAATTGAACCATGCTTTGATAACTCCAATAGACCAGGAGGACATTCTTGTCATTGCAGAGAATATGGATACGGTAGTAGACTGTATGGAAGAGGCATCAGCTTTTTTCTATCTGTATAATGTACAGGAACTGGACAAATACATGGAGGAATTTAGAAAGTATATCAAACTTTGCACTTATGAGCTTTTCGAGGCTATCAATTTGCTGGCGGACCGGAAGGTAACTATGATAAAGAAGCATACGGTAAATGTCAAGACCCATGAAGAAGCATGCGATACCATCGAAAGGACAGCTCTACGCGAACTTTTCGCAAACTGCAATGATCCAATAGAGATAATTAAAATGAAGGACATATATTCTATGCTGGAGGATACTGTTGACACATGTCAGAATGTGGCCAAAGTACTTGATTCAATAGTGATGAAGAACGCTTAGGGGTGATGCAATGATACAATTAGTTATTATAATAGCATTGGCACTGACTTTTGACTTCATCAACGGGTTTCATGATACAGCCAACGTTATAGCAACAGCAGTATCTACGAGAGCTCTGCGACTTCGTACAGCTATACTTATCGCTGCGGTCATGAATTTTACTGGTGCGGTGCTGTTTACAGGCGTGGCCAAGACCATAGCCACAGGCGTAGTAGATCTGAACACCGTGACCAACGGCACATACGTGATCATGGCTGCAATGATATCAGCCATTGCATGGAACCTTATCACATGGTATTTCGGCATACCGAGCAGTTCATCCCACGCATTGATAGGATCTTTGGCCGGAGCCGCCTTGGCAGACGCAGGATTGTCAGCCGTGAACTTCCACGGATTTATCACGATCTTCGCATCCCTGATAATATCCCCGGTAATAGCCATTGCAGTAGGCTTTGTTGTATTCACCATTATCAAAAAGATAGTGGTCAGAATGAGCATATATAAGGCAAATTCCGGCTTGAGAAAGTTTCAGATTTTCACTGCCGCTTTCCAGGCTTTTTCTCATGGATCCAACGATGCACAGAAATCCATGGGCATAATAACCATGGCTCTTGTAAGCTTCGGGGTCCAGAACGATATGACAGTGCCCCATTGGGTACAGCTGGCCTGTGCAGTGGCCATGACACTGGGCACATCCATAGGCGGCTGGAGAATCATCAAGACAGTAGGCACGCAGATAATGAAACTCAGACCAATAAACGGAGTGGCAGCAGATCTGTCAGCATCTTTGGTAATACAGATAGCAACACATCTGAACCTGCCTGTAAGCACGACTCACGTCATATCATCAGCAATAATAGGCGTTGGCACAGCCCAGAGAATCAAAGGCGTCAAGTGGGGAACAGCTCGGAAGATGGTCATTGCCTGGTTCATTACGATACCAATAAGCATACTGATGTCATCGGGCGTATTTATACTGGTAGCCAATATAGCACAGGTTATTTGACATAAGCGTAAGCCTGTTCATAATATGGACGGGTTTTTTTAAGTATGACGGGCATGCCGTCAATCTGTGGTGAAAGTCCACGTGGGGCGTAGTTGCCGACGAACCCCAAAGCGACTTGCAAGTTTCAC
>NZ_SNXO01000034.1 GCF_004362975.1 Aminicella lysinilytica
AAATAGCAGAGAAACAACAGAAAATGCTTAAAGCAGCATAAAGGTAGTTTGATATATGCTTGAAAGTGAATTTACACACAAATATGGACTTGACCTTTTATCTTTGAAAAGGGCTAATAAGTGCACAGCAAATCGTTGAAATTACAATATGCGCACCTTCATGCTCTGAGAATCACAGATACGTGCGGAAATGCAATTGGGAAATCATAAAACGCACCTTGATCCCTTGATAAGGGGCTATACGTGCGTGAGCGCACGTATTGGCCTAAATTCTTAAGAGGAGGTGCGCGGCTGAGTCCTCGAAGATCCCAGCCAGCCTGCTGGCCGCCGGACCGTCCCGCGAACGTGCCCCGGCGCGCCGCGGCCAGTTGCCGGGCCCCATGCATATTTATTATCGAAATTATAGTGGAGCTTCAGGCCAGAGGCTGTATTTTCAGAAGTGTTTTATGTCAAATCGCGAAAACCGTCTACTTGAATCTGAATTCGCAGAGGCATCCGAACCATAATTTTACTGTAGTACAGAAATGCGGCCTAGTAGTCTAACCAGAATATAACAAAAAGCAACCTGGCAACTGCCCAAATGCATATTCACCATTTATTTACAGTATACTTAGCGGCAACTATGTGTAATTATACAAACGCCCTTTACAGAGGCAAGCCAGAAATAGGTTTTTCAGATTTTTGTAACCCCAAATTGCAATTTGACATAAAACACATCAGCCGGCCATGCCGGCCGCGCATCAGCCGGCCGCCGCCGTCGCCATGTTGGCCGGCGCCCACGCCGCCGGCCGCGAACACAATTTATAGAAACATTTCCAAGAATCGTTGCACAGAAATGCGATATGTAGTAAAATAATTGTGCGTGTGTTGGCACCAGTGGCTGGGCACGGCGCCACGGGCCACAGGATCCGGCGCCGCAAGCAAGAAACCCGCCATCAGTGGCCATAAACGCGAGGGAGGTTAGAAGATGAAGTGTCCTTATTGCGAAAACCAGGAAACCAAGGTCATCGATTCCCGGCCTACAGAAGACGGTCATGCCATACGCAGACGTCGCGGCTGTGAACGGTGCGGCAAGAGGTTCACCACCTATGAGAAAATCGAGCAGTCGATCATCATGATAATCAAGAAAGATGGCCGGCGCGAGGCATTTGACCGAGACAAGGTAGCCAACGGCATAATCAAAGCCTGCGAGAAGCGGCCTGTGCCAATGGCCGAGATCGAGCGCATGACCAATGACATTGAGCGCGGCCTCAACAATTTAATGGAAAAGGAAGTAAAAAGTGAGTTCATCGGCGAACTCGTAATGGATGAGTTGAAGAAAGTCGATGAAGTTGCTTATGTTCGTTTTGCGTCAGTCTACCGCCAGTTCACTGACGTCAACACGTTTATCAAAGAGATAGAGAAGCTGGTCGGCAACAAAGACGAGAAGTAGCGGCGCGGCTGGCACGCGGCTTGCGACCGGCTGTTGCGCAAAAGGAAGTGCGGCTGGCACGCGGCTTGCGGCCCAGCGGGCCAAAGCAAGCTCAGCGGCCCAGCGGGCCAACGCAAGCCCAGCGGGCATTGCCGCCGCGGCTGACTTTAAACAGGAGTAACACATGAAAGAAACCATCAGAATCGCCATCGACGGACCCAGCGGCGCCGGCAAAAGCACCATCGCCAGGGCCGTAGCCGAGAAACTCGGCTACGACTACATCGACACGGGAGCTATGTACAGAGCCGTAGGTTACAAGATGAATCAGCAGGGCGTCAGTATCGAAGAAGAAGAAAAACTGAAAGCCATGCTTGAGGAGACAGAAATAGACTATAGAAGCGGAGTCATTTACCTGGACGGCGCAGACGTCAGCAGTAAGATCAGGACGCCGGAAGTTTCCATGGCAGCATCAGCCTGCGCGGCCTCACCGGCCGTAAGGACCAAGCTCGTGGAAGAACAGAGAGCCATCGGCCATAAGACCAACGTAGTCATGGACGGGCGCGACATCGGCACCAACGTCTTCACAGACGCGCAATATAAATTCTTTCTGACGGCCACAGCCGAAGAAAGAGCCCACAGACGCTGCAGAGAACTGCAGGAGAAAGGCCAGGAAGTCAACTTCAGCGACACCTTGAAAGACATCGAACAGAGAGACTACAACGACTCACACAGAGCGCTGAACCCTTTGTGCAAGGCAGAAGACGCCATAGAAGTCGACTCCACCCACCTGACCATAAACGAGACAATCAATAAAATCTATGAATATATAACCAATTAATTTAATAAGCAAAGGAGAAAGAAAAATGTCAACAGTAAGACCATTCAAGGCTATCAGGCCTGCCAAAGAGTACGCTGAAAAAGTTGAGTCACTTCCTTACGACGTAATGAACAGGGAAGAGGCAACAGAAATGGCTAAGGACAATCCTTACAGCTTTCTGCACATCTGCAGATCAGAAATCGATCTGCCTGAGGTAGAAGACGTTTACAGCCCGGAAGTCTATAAGAAGGCCAAGACAAACATCGACGAGAGACTCCAGAAGGGGATCTTCATCGAAGAAGATAAGCCGGCATTTTACATCTACAGACAGAAGATGGACGGCCGCTACCAGACAGGCATCGTAGGCTGCGTAAGCGTCGACGAATACATGAACAATACCATCAAGAAACACGAGCTGACCAGAGTCGAGAAAGAGCAGGACAGGATCAATCATTTTGATGCCTGCAACGCAGACACTGAGCCGGTTTTCCTCACATACAGAGACGATAAGAGGATCCGCACCATCGTCGAGGGATTCATGAACGCCCACGACCCTGAGTACGATTTCACAGACCCGACAGGCATAGGCCACACACTTTGGGTCATTGACGACGACGCGCTGATCAAGGGCATTACAGACCTGTTCAAGGAGATCCCGGCCCTGTACATCGCAGACGGACATCACAGATCCGCATCAGCCGCCAAAGTCGGAGCCAAGAGAAGAGAGCAGAATCCGGGCTACACCGGCGACGAAGAATTCAATTACTTCATGGCTGCCATCCTTCCTGACACAGACCTTAAGTGCTACGACTACAACAGAGTCGTGAAAGACCTGAACGGAAACAGCAAAGAAGAATTCTTCGCAAAGGTAAAGGCTGCGGGTTTCGACCTGGAGAACATGGGCGCAGACCCATACAGACCGGCACACAAGCATGAATTTTCAATGTATATCGATGGCGAATGGTACAAAATGACCGCTGCAGATAAGCTTGTCCCGGGGGATATCATTGGAGCCCTGGACGTTTCCATCCTGCAGAAGAATCTGCTTGATCCGATCCTCGACATCAAGGATCCGAGGACCAGCGACAGAATCGACTTCATCGGTGGGATCAGAGGACTGGAAGAGCTGAAGAGAAGAGCAGACAGCGACATGCAGCTGGCTATCGCAGTGTATCCGCTCAGCGTAGACGAGCTTTTCGCAGTTGCCGACGGCGAACTGGAAATGCCGCCTAAGTCAACATGGTTCGAGCCTAAACTGGGCAGCGGACTGTTCATGCATAGACTGTAAGAAAATGTTAACGCGGGGCCCGGCCCGGCAATCCAGCCGCGCAGGCTACGCAGGGCCGCCGGCAATCCAGCCGCGCAGACCACGCCCGGCCGCCGGCCATCCAGCCGTGCAGACCATGTCCGGCCGCCGGCCGGCCCGCGTTATATCATTGAAACATAGGCAATTTGCCCTTGTATAAGTATGTGAAAACTGATATAATTAAATTTACTTTCATCTGCTGTTTTAGTGATTGAACAGCGGATCGATGTTGAATGGGTTCAGGTAATAATTAGCATAGGAGGTTTTTATGCTGATCAGATCCTTACCTGAAGAAGAAAGACCATTAGAGAAATTGATCAAATCGGGCCCGGGAGCCCTGTCAACTACAGAGCTCCTCGCCCTTATCATCCACACCGGTACCAGAGACAACTCTGCCATACACCTGGCAGAAGAAGTTTTGTCCATCTGCGACGATGGGCTACGTGGTATGGGAAGCATAGGGCTGGACGAACTGCTGGAAATCAGCGGTATAGGGACCAGCAAGGCCTGCAGCATCCTGGCAGCAGTAGAACTGGGAAAGCGCATGGCCGTCAGTCACGGGGCCCGCAGGGTCGCCCTGACCAACTCCGACGAAGTAGCAGATCTCTTCATGGAAGAACTGAGATATGAGAAGAAAGAACATTTCAAATCAGTCATGGTCAACGCCAAGGGAGAAGTTATTTCCGTAGACAATGTGTCAGTCGGAGAATTATCGAGTACTATAGTGCATCCCCGCGAGGTGTTCAGTCAGGCAATCAGGAAGAGCGCGGCGGGAGTTATTTTGGTGCATAACCACCCGAGTGGAGATCCGAGTCCAAGTGATGAGGATATAGAGACCACCAACAGACTGGTCAGAGGGGGACAGGTCCTTGGGATCAGAGTACTCGACCACATAATAATAGGCGATGGAAGTTTCAGCAGCCTGCGGGCTATGGAACTTATTAAATAATTCAGGCAAAGCAATTTGGAGGTAAGAATAAATGTTTAAAGTGCTGATGAAGGATATGGGTATCGATCTGGGGACCGCCAACACCTTGATTTACATCAAGGACAGCGGGATCGTTCTCAACGAACCATCTGTAATAGCAGTAGAAAAAAGGCGGGGCGTGACACTGGCCGTAGGAATGGACGCCAAGAAAATGATAGGAAAGGCGCCGGCTAACATCAGCGTTATCAGACCACTTCAGGACGGAGTCATTTCAGATTTCGACAGAACTGCCGACATGCTGAAGGCTTTCATAGAGAAAGCAGTAGAGGCAAATAAAGTCAAGAACTTCCGCGTAGTCGTAGGAGTACCGAGCGGAGTTACAGAAGTAGAGAAGAGAGCTGTAGAAGAAGTCGTAAGACAGATGGGCGCTACAGAAGTATATATTCTGGAGGAACCTATGGCAGCGGCTATCGGAGCCGGCTGCGACGTAGACAGCTCCACAGCCTGCATGATAGCAGACATAGGCGGAGGCACCAGCGACATAGCGATCATTGCTTTAGGCGGTATCGTAGCTTCCACATCCATAAGATACGCAGGCGACAAGTTTAATGAGGCCATAATCCAGTATATGAGAAAGAGACACGCTCTTCTCATAGGCGAGAGAACAGCCGAGAACCTGAAGATAGCAGTAGGCTGCGCCGTAATGGACCTGGACGGAAATGGAGACGAAATAATCCAGTCAGTCAAGGCCAGCGGCCGCGACATAATCTCAGGACTTCCTAAGACTATGGACGTAACCAACAGAGACATGATGATGGCCCTTCAGGAGTCAGTAGATATCATCGTAGACGGAGTCAAATCCACCATTGAGAAAGCACCACCGGAAATCGCCGCGGATATTGCAAACAGCGGCATGATGATTTCTGGCGGTGGCGGACTCATTAAGAATCTGGACAAAGTAATCAAGAAACGTACCGGCATGGAAGTCGCCGTTGCAGACAACGCCTTCGAGGCAGTGGCAGCAGGCACAGGCATGAGCCTCAACGATATTGAGAAGCTGAAGATCTACGCCAGCACAGTACACAGAGGATAAGGATATATAGGGATGAGATGGATCAAAGAGCATAAGCTCGTGAGTTTTCTTTGCATAGCCATAATACTCGCGGTAGGGTTTTTGATTTACTCAGTCTCGTCAGGCGGCTCGGCTGCCGACGGAGCAGCAGGCTCAGTACTGGGTAAACTCACAAGTCCGTTTACTACTGCGGCAGAAAAAGTGTCCGGAGGAGTTTCCGGCATTTTTTCCTATAAGTCACTGCAGAAAGAGAATGAGCAGCTTAAGAAGGAAAATCAGGAACTCCAGAAGAAGGTAACTTCTCTTACTCTCACGGCAAGTCAGCTTCAGCAGCTGGACAGCCTGAAGAGTTCCTTGAATTATAAAGGAGCCGGAGGGACCACGGACATTGTTTCAGGAGACGTGATCTCCATGGACGGCACCAACTGGATGAATATTTTCACTATCAACAGGGGAACCGAGAAGGGAGTCAAGAAGGGCTCCGTAGTAGTCAGCGGCGAAGGCCTCGTGGGCAAGGTCACATCAGTCGGTCGCGGCTGGGCCAAGGTCACATCCATCGTCGATGCCACCAGCAAAATCAGTTTCAAGGTCTCCGGAAACCTGAAGATATTAGGCATCCTGGACAACACATCAGACGGCGAGCTTACCGGTTTCACACTGGACAGCGACGCCACAGTCTCCGAGGGAGACACGCTTATCACCTCAGGCATGGGCAAATACCCAGCGGGGATCAAGATAGGAATCATAACCAAAGTCACTTACAACAGCAATCAGCAGCTTCAGACTGTAACAGTTAAGCCTGCAGTTGATTTCAAGGCCCTGCAGAAAGTTTCGGTGCTTATATGAACAGGTACTGGAAAGGGGCAATAGCATTTCTGGCTGCGTTTTTACTGCAGCCTTTCTTATTCAGCCTGTTACCGGGCCTCGGCATAGTGCCGAACCTGATACTTTGCCTGGCGGCAGCCCTTACATACGTCTACGATGAAAACGTAGGCTGGATGGCCATGGGAGCAGGTTTTGCTCTGGCTATGGACATCGTAAGCGGGCCATATGTGGGCATAGGAATGCTCAGCATAATCGTTGTAGAAGCGGGTATACTGTTGTTCAAAAAGTTCTTTAATGTGGAGAATCTGGTGAATTCGGCAGTGCTGGCCATATTGGTCACCTGGGTCTACCAGACTGTATACTGGCTCATAGCAACTATAGCCGGCAGCAACTACGGATATTTATATGCAATGAAGACTATAATATGGCAGATTTTGTTCGACGCCGTGATCTTCATGATTATTTATTTTATTATGATCAGAAAAGTTACACCGCACAGAACAGATAGGTATTTCGGATGAAAATAAACAGAGGAAAAGAAATCTTCAGCAGCAGGTATTATATTATAGTGAGCGTCATTCTGATACTCATGGCTATTTTAGTAGCCAGAGTATTCGTACTATCAGTACTTCAGAACAGCAAGTGGACCGGCGAAGCCAACGAGCAGAGCACCAAGTCCATATACACATCTGCACCGAGGGGAAATATATATGACCGTAACGGCAAGGTAATTGCCACCAATAAACAGATATTCACTGTAGTTTACAGCTCCAGCGGTATGACAACGGCCCAGATCAACGACTCCACCAGAGACCTGATCAACACTTTGCAGGCCAACGGAGATAAATACACAGACAATTTCCCGATCAAGATCGACAGCAACGGAGACTTTTATTATACCTACGACAGGAAGATACAGAACTGGCTGAAGAAGAACGACCTGCCCGAGGGCATGTCCGCAAGCCAGGCCTTCAGAGCTTTGCGTAAGAGGTATAAGATCTCCAACAGTGTGTCCAGGTATGACGCCATGACGGAGCTTGAGGATGACCACAACCTGACCATTCCAATAAGCGCCAAGACCATGACCTACACCTACACCACAGAGAAAGAGCAGTTCCTGTCTAAGTGGGGAGACGAAAAAGTTTCAAAAGCCAAGACAGCCAAGTCATGCTTTGCGGCATTGAGGAAATACTATGATGTCAAAGCCAGCCTCAGCGACAGCGAAGCCAGGAAGATATTCATCATCAGGAATGAAATAGCCACCAACGGCTTTACCAGATACATACCGATCACCATTGCCAAGGGCGTGTCCAATAAGACCATCGCCACAGTGGAAGAATCGGATATCAAGGGCGCTTCCATATCGTCACAGTACAAGCGCTATTATCCTAACGGCAGCACAGCCTGCCACATTATCGGCTACATGGGCAGCATCTCCGAAAGCGAGACCTCCTACTATGTAGATAAACTTGGATACAGTTCTTCAGACCTGATCGGCATCGACGGCCTGGAGTCCTCATACGAGAGTTCTCTCCACGGCACAGCCGGCGTCAAGAAGATAAAGGTAAACAGCGCCGGAGAGTACGTTTCCACTGTAAGCAACACCTCGCCTGTCAAGGGCAAGGACGTCTTTACGACCATAGATCTGAGCCTGCAGAAAACCGCAGAGACTACTTTGAAGAGCAGGATCAATTCCGTAGGCGGCAGCTGCCAGAGCGGCGCCGTGGTAGTTATGAGCGTGAAAACAGGCGAAGTCCTGGCCATGGCCAGCTACCCGACCTACGACCCGAATATCTTTGCCGGCGGCATATCCACCAAAGCGTGGAAATCCGTTCAGGCAGACAACCCGAGGGATTCTTTGTCCCCGGCACCTTTGTATAATAACGCCACCAAGACGGCAGTAGCCCCGGGCTCGACTTTCAAGCCGATCACCGCGGTCACGGCCCTGGAATGTGGCCTGAACCCTAACCGCCAGATTTACGATAAGGGATACATCAAGCTGGGCGGCCACACCTTCGCCTGCTCCAACTGGAACGATTACGGCGGCAACCACGGCAGCGAGAATCTGGAGTGGGGCATCGGAAATTCCTGCAACTATTACTTCTTCTGCATCGCCACCGGCAAGGACTGGGGCACGGGCGCATCCCTTGGCTACAACACCAAGATCACCGTGGACAAGATCCTGAAGACGGCGAAGGAGTTCGGCCTGGGCCAGAAAACCGGCATAGAGCTTGATGAGTCTGTGGTGCCACTGGCATCGGCCAAGCGCAAAATGGCTGCTCAGAAGCTCAGTGCGTGGAATTATCTTTACGGTAAGGCTCACACGATATTCCCGGAGAAGATCGCCAATGATTATTCCAAGCTCTCAGATGAGCTGGACCTGATCACCGGCTGGATAGAGGAGAACCCGTCTTACGAGACCATCTGCAAGAGACTGGACAGTAAGACTGATATCAAAAGCAGCAAGATAGACAGTGTGGCTTCGGCTCTGAAGTATGATTACTTCATCCAGGCTCAGTGGACTACGGGCGACCAGTTCAATATCAGTATCGGACAGGGAGATAACGCCTACACGCCGCTGCAGATGGCTACATATATTTCCGCTCTCGGAAATAACGCCACTTATAACAGGGCCAGCGTCGTTCAGGGCGTCGAGGGTGAAGGCCTGGTCGACAAGTCTTCGGACCGCCGTAAAATAAACGTGAGCAAAAGTAACGTGAAGAATGTCATCAAGGGCATGAAGCGTGTAACGGAAAGCGGAACTCTGGCAGGCGTATTCTCGTCTCTGGGCGTCGACGTAGCCGGCAAGACCGGTACTGCCGAGAACCAGGGCACGCCGCAGCCGAAGAGCGAGGTCAAATATGTGAAGAATCATCTGAGCAGTTTGAATTCCTCCGCAGGTTCCAAGGTGACCTGGTCCCAGGTGACGAAAATCATGGCTCAGCTCATGAAGTCCAGTCCGTCCCGTTATCCGTCAAAGGATGATACGGTTGACGATGCTGTCATGAAGGCCAGCAATTACAAGATAACACAGTCGATGATCGACTCGAGCAAAGGCTCATATGATTATTATTCGTGGACAGTGACAATGGCTCCGGCCGACGATCCTCAGATCGCCGTCGCCACATTGCTGATCCAGGGCGGCTACTCAAGTAACGCAGCCCCGGTCAACAAGGCCATAATCGCCAAGTATCTGAAGCTTTACGGAAGCAAGGTCGGCAGCACGTCCACCACAGACGAGGACGGCACAACCAAGGCAAACTAGCCGCCCGGCGCGCGGCTCGCACTTGGCTCGCATTTTGCCCGCTGGGCTTCGCCCGGCGCGCGGCTCGCACTTGGCTCGCGGCAAAAGCCCGCTGGGCTTCGCCCGGCGCGCGGCTCGCCCGCACACAGCGATTGGAGGAAAAGATGGGAAAGGTATACGTTATAGCATCGGGAAAAGGTGGCACCGGAAAAACCATGGTCGCCGCTAACCTTGGCGCTACGCTGGCTCAGCAGGGCAACAGCGTGGTGATAGTTGACATGGATCTGGGCCTCAGAAATCTGGATCTCTACTTTGGCCTCGAAAGTCACGTAGTTTACGATGTTTATGATGTTATGACCGGCGTCTGCCACATCAAGCAGGCCCTGATCAAAGACCGCCGCTTCGAAAACCTGCATATAATAGGTGCCTCTCCTGAGCGCGATAAAGGCGATCTGACTCCGCTCCACGCTCGCGTCCTCTGCGAAAAACTCCGTGATCAGTTTGATTATATGATTATCGACGCTCCATCAGGGATCGACGATGGCCTTGTAGTTGCCGCCGCCGGCGCCGACGCCGCGATCATAGTGACTACGCCGGAATACGCCGCCCTCCGCGACGCCGACATCGTGGATCGCCAGCTCCAGAAGCTGGGCATCTCCGAGCGCTATATAATTTTGAACAAAGTCATTGCTGAGCTCATGTCTGCCGGCTACATCCCTCGCCTTCGCGAGATTTCGACTCTGGTTCGCCCTGAGCTGATCGGCGTGATTCAAAATGATGAAAATATTAATATTTCAACGAATCTCGGCATTCCGATTGTTCTGAAGACCGGCACATACATCCAGGCAAACTTCCAGCATATTGTGAGTCGCCTCCAGGCTGCCGAAGCCGAAGCCGATGCCGCAGCTGATGCTGATGCTGAAGTCGAAGTTGGAGCAGCAACTGCAGCCGGCGCTGCCTCTGATGCTGAAGTCGGAGCCGAGTAGACGCTCCGCCGCGTGCAACCTCGCCGCGTGCCGCCGCGCCGCGCTAACCCCACCTCGTGCCGCCCCGCGCTAACCCCGCCTCGTGTCGCCGCGCCGCGATGTGTTTTATGTAAAATCGCGATTTTCGCCTTGCTAAATATGAATTTTGATTTCTATAATGAGAATATGGATAATTATTCGATGATTATGCATGCTCACCGACTCTAGAACAACCAAAAACTTGCAGATTGTACAAAACCAAGTGCAAGGCCCGCCCAAGTGCTCCGAGTCAACTCGTTATCCGCACTATTTGCAGGTAAATTTGACTAAACCGTGCATCACAGCCTAGCCGCAAATGACGAATTCAGATTTTGACCCCCCTAAAACAGCCAATCGACATAAAACACTTATTTGAGATTTTCACCAGATAGTAAAAAACTGAATAATATTCACAGAAAATTTATAGCGGCGAATGCCCGCTTTTTTTTACACAAAAAAACGTGCGGCCCCAAAGCCGCACATCATAACCAGACCCACATAATAATTATCTGTGCATCTTATTTACTTGATCAGTTCTTCGATTTCGTCCAGACTCAGTCCCGTCAGTTTGGAGACCTCTTCCTTGGAAGTCGATTCAAGCATCTTGCAGATTATCTCTTTCCTCTCATTCTTGCGACCTTCTTCGCGGCCTTCTTCACGACCCTCCTCACGACCTTCTTCACGACCATATCTGCGAGCGTCCATTATCTTTGCTTCTACTAACATATAACTGTGCCTCCCTTCGGGATCAAGCCGCACTTTCGTTACTTCGTTTTCGATATTGCGATAAAGCGGCTTCTCAGGTACATTTTCCGGGTGCTCGATGTATCCAAGCAACTCAATCAGCCTGTCTGATACAGGCCCTTTCTTTCCCTTAGTACTTAAGAATATTTTAGCCGTTTTATCGTTTAATTGCAACCCTGATTCTTCATGGCAGTCGTTGGTGAAAGTGTACTTGTAATGACCATATCCGAATGGATCGAAGCAACAGAAGAAACCTGACAAACCGAAGCCAGCCATTTATCCCCGCCCGGAATACCCCTCAGCACACATAGGCTATCGTTCCATCAATGGTACAGTTATGCATAAACATATTCATCTTCGCAAACCATGACCAAAAACGTCCCTGCCGAATTGAGGCAGGGAGTGGCCACGCGGCCAGCGGACGGCCAGCGGCCAATTTGCAACGCCTGCAGGAATCTGCGGCCAGCGCCAATTCCAATACCTGGCATCACACAGCATTACATGCATTGCCAGGGGGCAAGATCAAAAGCTGATTTGCGATAACGGAAATGTTCTCCGATCACTTTTTTCCGCATGAACAATTTGTAGGTACTGTGGTTTCAAATGACTTTGTAAGTGCAGGTACGGTTGGTGATGTTCTGTGTGCCGGCGATTTCAAGGAGTCTGGCGGTATGGTCGGCAGGGGGATCCGGGCTGGCGCGCGCATGGAGTCTATGCATAAACTCATGCATGATCGTACCATCGGTGGAACAATAGGCAAAGTGTTCGGGGAGGTACCTGGAGCACGACCGTCTTTGAAGCTGGGCTGGGGAATATGGGGAATCAGGCAAGGGCTGCTTATAATGAGAATAGTTGTTTTCCAACAGATTGCCATTATCGCCATCTAAAAAAAGAACTTCTCTCGTAATCAGGGCTTTAGCCGCAGATAATATGGGATCAACGGACATTTCGATGTCAATAACTGGTATTTATGTGAGAGAATCAGAATTGAAGGACTCCAATTCTTCATCAACGAGGCAGAATCCGCACTATTTGCCATGAATTTTCTCTAAACCGTGCGTGAGTTCTTTTCTGAAGCGCTTGAAACAGCGTTTTGTTGGAAAACATGTCTGCGGGTCGCCGGGTCGGCAGCCGGCGGCCGCAAGCCAGTCAGTCAGGCCGCCACGCCCGGCCGGCCCTTAGACAAAATAAAAATGTGCGGCCGTAAAGCCGCACATCTGCATATCCGTAAAGCCGCACATTTCACATCTTACATTATCAGAAATTGATTCCTTTACTTCGGACGCTGACGGATAAGATAAATCCGAGAGCCATCATATTACTCAGAATCGAAGTTCCGCCGTAGCTCAGGAATGGGAGAGTGATACCGGTTACCGGCATCAGACCCATTGTCATGGCGATATTTTCGAAAATCTGGAAGATAAACATTCCGATGAATCCGACCACAATCAACGCGCCGTACAGATCATAAGCGTTGATGGCTGCCCGCATGAAGCGGACCAGCAGGATCGTAAACAGGCCGATGACCACAGCACCGCCGATCAGACCCAGCTCCTCCACAATAACCGAAAAGATAAAGTCCGATTTTTGTACAGGGATGAAATCAAGAGCCTTTTGCGAACCTTTGAACAGGCCCTGCCCGAAGACTCCGCCGCTGCCGATGGCTATTTTCGATTCCCACACCTGATAATTACTGCCCAGAGACAGATTCGACGGATGCAGGAACGCCGAGATCCTTTCCTTTTGATAGTCTGCCATAAGCAGGTACATTGGCGGGATGCAGGCCATGACCAGGACGATGAACTTGGCGAAGACCTTCATGCTGACGCCGGCGAAGAAAATCATGGCCAGCCAGATGACTGCGAACACCAGGGCGCTGCCGAAGTCCTCCTTCAGGATGATGACGATTATCGGCGCCGCCACGATGGCAGACTTCATGAGGCCTTTGAAACTGTAAAGGTCCTCGTGGTGTTTGTTGAGGTATTCGGCCATGATCAGCACAAAAAGTACTTTGACGAACTCGGATGGCTGAACTGTCGTGAAGCCCAGGTTTATCCACGCCCGCGAGCCGTACTGTTCTAAGCCGAGGCCCGGAACATAGACCAATAGCAATAAGGCAATGGCAAGAATATACAGATATTTGCCAGTGCCGTTAAAAATCGAATAGTTTATATACAATATGAAAGTCAGCAGGATCAGTCCGATAACGTACGCGCCGATCTGGACTATCACATCTCGAGACCAGAAGCCGCTGCTGATCTGGGTACTGCCGATCATCAGAACGCTGATGACAGCAAGGATACCGACCACAGTCAGAGCCACCTTGTCGATGTTCTTTAGTAGGTTTAAAAAATAATTCATGTTTTCCCCTTTGTTCTTGACATAATGCTGACTAGAACATTATAATATAAATGATGTAAATATATCAAGATTTAATTACGTAATGCAGATTATTTTGAGAAAATAGACAAAAATTAATAACATGAAAAGGAGGTGCGTTAATGTCTCCAATGATTATAACGGTTATTGCAGTAGTAGTATCATTAGTCGTAGGGCTTTTGATTGGATATATTCTAAGGAAAAATGTTGGTGAGAAAACCATCGGAAGTGCCGAACAAAAGGCAAAGAATTTAATTTTAGACGCTGAGAATAAATCCGACACTATCAAGAAAGAAATAACTTTAGAAGCAAAAGAAGAAGCGCATAAAATGAGAAACGACGTTGAGAAAGAAGTTCGCGAGAGAAGAGCCGAAGTCCAGCGTTCAGAAAGAAGGATCGTCCAGAAGGAAGAGACGGCCGACAGAAAGTTAGAGAGCATCGAGAAAAAAGAAGAACGCATTACGCAGCACGAGAAGGACATAGAAAGAAAGAAAGCAGAAATCGACGATTATCACAATAAGCAGATCGCCGAACTGGAGAGGATCTCCGGTTACACAGCAGAGGAAGCCAAGACTTTGTTATTGGAAGGAATCGAGAAGGACTGCCGCCACGAGGCATCGGTCATGATCAAGGACATCGAGACCAAGGCCAAGGAGGACGCAGACAAGGAAGCAAAGGAAATCATCACCGGCGCTATCCAGCGTTGTGCCGCGGATCACGTTGCAGAAAGTACTTTGTCAGTCGTAAACCTGCCGAATGATGATATGAAGGGCAGGATCATCGGCCGCGAAGGTAGAAATATCAGAGCCATCGAGACTCTTACAGGCGTTGACCTTATCATAGACGACACGCCGGAAGCAGTCATCGTATCAGGCTTCGACCCTGTCAGAAGGGAAGTTGCCCGCCTAGCCCTGGAGAAATTAATAGTTGACGGACGTATCCACCCGGCTAAGATCGAGGAAATGGTCGAGAAAGCCAAGAAGGAAGTCAATCAGGTAATCAAGGAGGAGGGCGAGCAGGCCACATTCGAGGCCGGCATACACAACCTGCATCCTGAACTTGTGAAACTTTTGGGACGTCTGCACTTCAGAACATCTTACGGACAAAACGTCCTTAAGCATTCTATCGAAGTATCACATCTCGCAGGCCTTATGGCCGGCGAACTGGGAATGGATACCAAACTTGCCAAGCGCGCAGGTCTTCTACATGACATCGGCAAAGCCCTTGATCATGAATATGAAGGCACACACGTAGACATCGGCATCCAGATCCTGAAGAAATACAAGGAGTCCGACGCAGTAATAAACGGCGTCGCAGCTCACCACGGTGATTACGAGCCGAAAACAACCGAGGCCGTACTTATCGCCGCAGCCGACGCTTTGTCCGCAGCAAGACCGGGCGCCCGCCGCGAGACCCTTGACGTTTACATCAAGAGACTTGAAAAACTGGAAGAAATCGCAAACACCACACCTGGCGTAGACAGATCATTTGCTATCCAGGCCGGCCGTGAGATCAGAATCATAGCCAAGCCTGAAGACGTAAAAGACGACGATATGGCTCTGCTGGCCCGCGACATTTCCAAGCGTATCGAATCTGAGCTTGAATATCCAGGTCAGATCAAAGTCAACGTGGTTCGCGAGACCCGCGCTATCGACTACGCTAAATAAAACAGCATGGCAAAAGACAGCATATGGCAAACGTGTTTTCGCCAATCGATGGCAAATGTGTTTTCGCCAATCGCAAATGCCATGCCAAAAGACACGAATTATAGGGGGCTGCAGCGCCGTTGGCGCCGAGCCCCTTTCGTATTGCAAAATACGGCTTAGCCGCCGCCGGCTCGACCGCCGGCCTTCGCAATATGATGCCGGCTCGGCTGCCGGCCTTCGACTATCACGATAATGATGATAATGACGATTATTCACCATTTCTCGATATTTATACGAGATAATCGTGAGTGATCGAAAGTTGGATAAATTCAGACGATGTGTTTTATGTCAAATCGCGATATGAGGATTCAAAAATCTGAATTCGCAGGAAGTCATGAGAAACATTTGGCCTTCAGTACAGAAATTAGCATTTGTAAATTAACTTACAATTAATATATGTGATGGTCGTGTGACAAGAAACCGTAATACCAACTGAGGCGGATGTATAATGGAGCATAATTATACGGAACTACTAGACTACACAGAAAATTATAGCAGTTTTCGTATTTTAGACCACGAAAAAGACGATTTATCATAAAACACATCGCCCCCGGCCACATCGCCGCCCGGCCGCCCGGCCACATCGCCGCCCGGGCCACATCGCCGCCCGGCCGCTCGGGCCCAGATTAACTAAATTAGGAGAACAACAAATGATCTATCTTGACAACAGCTCAACAACCAGACAAGCAGATGAAGTCACCCAGGCCATGGTCCGGGTAGCCCAGGAGGACTACGGCAATCCGTCATCCCTCCACCAGGCAGGACTCAACGCCGAGAACCACGTAACCGAGGCCCGCGCCATTTTCGCCGAAAGCCTTGGAGTACCCGCAGAACAGGTATACTTCAACTCCGGCGGAACCGAAGGTGATAACACAGTCCTTTACGGAGTAAGCAACGCCCGTAAACATAAAGGTAACAAGATAGTCACATCAGCCATAGAACACCCGGCAGTCCTGGAAGGCTGCAAGCGCCTGACCCAGAACGGCTGCGACGTCACATACATCGGCGTAGACGACCAGGGCCACCTGAATATGAAACAATTAGAAGAAGAAGTCGATGATAACACCATCCTCGTCTCCATCATGGCCGTCAACAATGAAGTCGGCTCCATAATGCCACTAAACGATATAGCCTACATCGCCCATAAACACGATGCGCTGTTTCACACAGACGCCGTCCAGGCCTACGGCAAAATGGACCTGAAAAACACCGGCGCGGACTTCATTACAGTCAGCGCCCACAAATTCCACGGACCTAAAGGCGTCGGCGCCATCTACATGGGCGCCAATAACTATATGCCGCCACTTATCCTCGGCGGCGGTCAGGAACGCGGCTTCAGATCCGGCACAGAGAACGTGCCCGGCATCGTCGGCATGGGCGTAGCCTGCAAACTCGCCGAGGCCGAAGCCGAAGCCACCCGCGCAGGCGTCGGCATAGACAAGCTGAAAGCCTACCTGGAAGCCGGCATTCGCGACCGGATCGCAGACATCCGCGTCAACAGCCCGGAAGACTCATGCCCGTCGATCCTGAACGTCTCCTTCCTGGGATGCCGCGGCGAGGTCCTGCTCCACGCTCTAGAGAGCGATGGAATATACGTGTCCACGGGCTCGGCCTGCTCCTCGCACAAAAAGGGACAAAGCCACGTGCTTTCGGCCATGGGCCTCAGGCACAAAGAGATAGAAGGGGCCCTGCGTTTCAGTTTCAGTCGTTACAATACGATAGATGAAATGGATCAGGTGCTGGACAGTCTGGAGAAGTCGGTGAAGCGTTTCCGCCGTCTGGGCAGTTTCCGTTAGCGCCGGCAGTGCAAGTTTAGGGGAGGCGAATCGACGGATCAAGTCGAATCGGGTCGATTCGCGTCGGCGCGGCAAACCACAGCCCGCGCCGAATAACATAAGGAGAGCAAATGAACGAACAGAACATATACATAGTACGCGTCGGCGAAGTCGCCCTGAAAGGCATGAACAAGCCATACTTCGAGAAGACCCTCGTCACACGTATCAGGAAAAACCTCAGTTCCATAGAAGGAACCACAGTCAGCAGACATGAGGGGCTGATTTTCGTGCGCACAGATAAGAACATCCCTGCAGACACCATAATCCGCCAGGTATCCCGCGTCTTCGGCGTGGCCAGCATCAGCCCCGCCGTCGAGTGCGAATCCGACCTGGACAAGATAGGAGAGACAGCCGTAGCATTCATGCTGAAACAGATAGAAGAGCGCGGCATCAAGACATTTAAAGTCGAGGCCAAGCGCGCAGATAAGAACTTCCCCGTCAAGTCCCCGGATATAGCCAGAATAATCGGAGCCAAAGTCCTCATAGGCTGTAAAGTCCTGAAAGTCGACGTCCACGACCCCAACTGCAGACTTTACGTAGACCTGAGAGACGACAGGACATACATCTTCGACGAGAAGATCCAGGGCTTCGGCGGCCTGCCCCTGGGCACCAACGGCAAGGGAATGGTCCTCCTCAGCGGAGGCATCGACAGCCCCGTAGCCGCCTGGATGATGGCCAAGCGCGGCATGATCATAGAAGCCGTCCACTTCCATTCATACCCCTACACCAGCCCCAGAGCCCAGCAGAAAGTAGAAGAACTGGCAGCAATAGTCGCCGGCTACACCGGCCCTATGAAGATACATATAATCAACCTTCTTCCCATCCAGGAACAGATCGTCCAGAACTGCCCCGAGGAAGAAACCACCATCCTCGTCCGCCGCTTCATGATGCGCATCGCCGAGAAAGTTGCCGAGAAGAACCGCTGCATGATGCTGGTCACCGGCGAAGACCTGGGGCAGGTAGCCAGCCAGACCGCCGAGGCACTGGTCGTTACCGACGCCTGCGTCACCATGCCCGTCATGCGCCCCCTCATCGCCATGGATAAGGTTGACATAATGGACATGGCCAAGGAAATCGGCACCTACGACAAATCCATCGAGCCCTACGAGGACTGCTGCACGGTATTCCTGCCCAAGCATCCTACAACAAAACCGAGGCTGGAAAGGATCGAGGAGTCCGAGGCTAAGCTGGATGTAGACGCTCTCGTAGATGCGGCCGTCAGGTCCGAGGAGATCGTCAGGATAGATGCATAATGAAAAGGTTAGGTGATTCATAATCGCATCACCCCTATATAGAGTGAACACAAACTGGTAAAAGCACAAAAATGACTTGCAAAAAGTATACAAAAGTGTTTTACTATAAATAGTGCTGTTTTATGCTTGTTAAAAAATAAACTTTCGGAGAACAGCCCAAGTTAAACGGTTAAAAAACCTCCCTCCAAGAGGGACCGTTATTATAATTTAAGGAGGCATTTACATGAACTTTCAACTAACGAAGGAACAGGAATTCGTAAGGAAAATGGTAAGAGAATTTGCCACTAACGAAGTTGAACCATTAGCTGCTGATATCGACAAGGAACACAGATTCCCTGAAGAGACCGTCGAAAAGATGGCTAAATACGGCATGATGGGCATTCCTTTCCCAACCGAGTACGGCGGAGCAGGTGGAGATGAAGTATCCTACGCTATCACCGTAGAAGAGTTATCCAGAGTCTGCGCTTCAACAGGAGTTATCGTTTCAGCGCACACATCACTTTGCTGCTGGCCTATCTACGCATATGGTACAGAAGAGCAGAAGAAGGAATTCCTTCCGGATCTGCTTTCAGGAAAGAAGCTTGGAGCTTTCGGACTGACTGAGCCTAATGCAGGAACAGACGCTGCCGGACAGCAGACTAGAGCCGTCCTGGACGGAGACGAATGGGTACTTAATGGAGCCAAGTGCTTCATCACCAACGGCGGATATGCAGATACATTCGTTGTAGCTGCAATGACAGATAAGAAGAAGGGAAACCACGGAATCAGCGTTTTCATCGTATCCAAGACAGACAAGGGATTTTCGATCGGAAAAACTGAGGATAAGATGGGTATCCACGCTTCATCAACTACAGAGCTGATATTCCAGGATTGCAGAATCCCTAAGGACAGACTTCTCGGAGAAGTTGACGGCGGATTCAAGATCGCTATGAACACACTGGACGGCGGCCGTATCGGTATCGCTTCACAGGCACTGGGAATCGCTCAGGGAGCTTTCGACGTAACAGTTGATTACATGAATGCAAGGAAACAGTTCGGAAAGAAACTTTCACAGTTCCAGGCACTTCAGTTCGAGATGGCAGACCTTAAGACAAGAATCGAAGCCGCAAGACTTCTGGTTTATAAGGCAGCATTCACTGAAGATCAGGGTCAGGACTATTCAGAAGCAGCTGCTATGGCTAAGCTGTACGCTGCAGAAACTGCTATGGCTGTAACTACTAAATGTGTACAGTATCACGGTGGTTATGGTTACACTGCTGATTATCCGGTTGAAAGAATGATGAGAGATGCGAAGATCACTGAGATCTATGAAGGAACTTCAGAGGTTCAGAGAATGGTTATCGCAGGAAAAACTTTCAAGAAATAGGATAAGGAGGAAATAGAAATGGCATTTAAGATTATAGTATGCGCTAAACAGGTACCGGACACCAACGTTATCAAGATCAACCCTAAGACCGGTACTTTGATCAGAGAGGGCGTTCCAAGCATTTTGAATCACGACGATGCTAACGCTCTGGAAGAAGCATTGAAGATCAAGGATCAGTATCCTGATACTCATATAACAGTTATCACAATGGGACCTCCTCAGGCTAACGATTTGCTTTTCGAGTGTATCGCTATGGGCGCTGACGACGGAATTCTGGTATCAGACAGAGCTGTCGGCGGATCAGATACATGGGCTACATCCAACACACTGGAAGCAGCAGTAAGAAAAGTCGGAGATTTCGACCTTCTGTGGTGCGGACGTCAGGCTATCGATGGAGATACAGCTCAGGTTGGACCTCAGCTTGCTGAGAAACTTGGAGTTCCACAGGTTACATATGTACAGGAATTCGAGCTTGACAAGGACATGAAGACTATCACAGTCAAGAGACAGATGGAAGATGGATATGAGCTGATCAAGCTTCAGACACCTTGCATGCTGACTGCTATCAAGGAGCTGAACAGCCCTAGATACATGTACATGAGCGGAATCTTCGCTGATAAGACCATGAAGACATGGAACGCTAAGGACATAGAAGTAGACCTTAACACAGTTGGTCTGGAAGCTTCTCCTACTAACGTATTCAGATCATTCACACCTGCTCCTAAGGGAAAAGGTATCGTGATCACCGGAGACACTGAAAAAGAAATCGCTGACAACCTTTTGGTAAACCTGAAGGAAAAGCAAGTAATCTAATTAGGAGGAGGATTAACAATGGCTATTGAAATTATCAAAGAGAAATGTACAGGTTGCGGACTTTGTTTTAAAGCCTGCCCTTATGACGCATTCGAGTTCGAGCCTTATGATGGAAACAAACTTGGAAGAGTTTGCAAAGTCAACGCTAAGTGCTCATTTTGTAATCAGTGCCTGACTGCCTGCAAATTCGGTGCTATCAAGGAAGTACAGACTGGTGAAACAGCTGACCTTTCTGATTACAAGCACATCTGGGTATTTGCTGAGCAGAGAAAAGGCAAGCTCATGAACGTAGCTCTGGAGCTCATCGGCGAAGGTCACAGACTGGCTAATGAGATCAGCGCTGACACACAGGTATGCGCAGTTCTGGTTGGAAACAAGATCGACCACCTGGCAGCTGAGTGTTTCGCTTACGGAGCTGACAAGGTAATAATGATCCAGGATCCATTACTTGAGCAGTACACAACAGACGGCTACACCAAGGTAATCACAGACGCCATCCATGAGATGAAGCCTGAGATCGTACTTTACGGAGCTACTCATATAGGAAGAGACCTTGCACCGAGAATCGCTGCAAGATGCAACACAGGACTTACAGCAGACTGCACACGTCTGGACGTAAAGGTATCAAGCTACATCGAATTCGCTAAGAAGAAGACTACACTTGACATCTCTACACTTGATCCGGAAGATACTTCAACAGGTATCAAGCAGACTCGTCCTGCATTCGGCGGAAACCTGATGGCTACCATCATCTGCCCTAACACCAGACCTCAGATGTCTACAGTACGTCCTGGCGTTATGCAGAAGAGAGAGAAAGTTGAAGGAGCTACAGGCGAGATCGTTACATACAAGCCGACTATTGCTAAGAGCGACATCCATATCGACGTTGTAGATGTAGTTAAGTCAGCTAAGGAACTTGTTTCCCTGACAGACGCGGACATCATCTGCTCCGGCGGACGTGGACTGGGCGATGCTTCCGGATTCAAACTTATCCAGGAATTCGCTGACAAAGTTGGCGGAGTTGTAGGATCATCCCGTGCCGCAGTTGATGCAGGCTGGATCGATCAGTCACACCAGGTTGGACAGACAGGAACTACCGTTAAGCCTAAGATCTACTTCGCTTGCGGAATCTCCGGTGCCATCCAGCATCTGGCAGGAATGCAGACATCAGACTACATCGTAGCAATCAACAAGGATGCTGATTGCCCTATGATGGAAGTTGCAGATTTCTGCATCGTTGGAGACCTTTACAAGGTTATCCCTCAGATCATTGCTGAGTGGGATAAGGCTGAGGATCTTCATGACGCAGCTACAAGGAAAGAAGCATAATCATATACTCACTTTAATATCAAATAACTTGGGTAGAACATAGTTATATTACTTTCTGAAAAGTGACCGGATTTCCGGTCACTTTTCCTTAACAGAAAGTACATAATAGTCCTGAAACCCATGGACCTGAAACAAGGCTGTAATCCTTAGAAAATGTGGAATTTTCACAAAAAACTGGTACATTTAGAGTTGACATACTGGTGTGTTACAGGTATAATGGATTTATGAAATTTCCACGGGGTAACTCTGGGATTTCGGAGATGTAAGTGGGTTCTTCAATAGGGAAGGCCTGATACCGGGAACAAGATAATAGTAAGAACATTGTATTTCCGATTGACAACTTTAGTTGGCTGGAAGTATAATGTATTTATGATTATTTGGTGGAGAGCATGTGCACCCTGCACATAGGAACCACAGAGGTATCATAGTAACAAATATTTTTAAATGGAGGGTAATTATGACTAGAACAAAAAGTGTCAAAGCGTTGATTGTTGTTCTTATGTCGGCCGCTCTCATCATCGCTTTTATGCCTCAGATGGCATTCACTTCTTATGCAGCGACTGCTAAGAAGGCTACAAGCGTAACGAGATCATATCCGACGACTAAGGCAACTTATTCAATGACCGTAGGACAGAGTAAGACTTTCAGAGTTAGACTCAATCCTAAGAATCTTGCTAAGGCTTCCAAGACAACATTCTGGAGTCTGAACACAAGCAAGTATGCTAGCCTTGCAAAAGGTAAGTATTCAACTAAGTATAAGAAAGTAAACGGATACTGGTATGCGTATACTACTCTTAAAGCAACTAAAGCAGGCCCTGTGACCATCACAGCTAAATCCAAGTATGGTCCAACTGCTTCTTGGAACGTTTCAGTTAAGAAAGTTCTGACAGATGTCACGATTTCTAACGAGACTACAGGTAGCATGACTGCTATTACTGTTGGAGACGTTCTGAAAGCTAACATCGCTCCAGCTACTAAGTATGCTAAGTACACATGGTATGCTGTAGCAGCAGACGGAACTAAGACTGCTCTTACAGACGAGGCTCAGAAAGACAGTTCTTATAAGGTAACCGGAGCAGCTGCCGGTAAGCAGATCATGGTTGAGGCTAACGGCTTCACTTATGCTCAGGGAAAAGTTGAGTCTAAGGCCACAACAGCTAAGGTTGCTACTGTTAAGTTGCTCGGTGCCGCAAATGGTGGTGTTACATCATGTACAGTAGGAACAGCAGTTTCACCTGTATTAAATCCTGTTGGAGCAACAGCAGCTTATCAGTGGTATTTGGACGGTATGATTCAGGTTGGACAGACTGGTTCATCTTACACACCGATTGTTGCCGATTTAGGAAAAATGGTTACATGCAAAGTTGCCGCATCTGAAGCAGATCTTCTTGCTGGCAATGGCGTGTATGATGTTACTTTTGGAACAGTAAATCAGGAACCATCCGCTGTCGCAACTATATCACTGTCAAGTCCGGTATCTGTTGGTAAGTCAGTAACAGCTTCCGTTTTGAAAGCAACTGATTCTAAGACAGCTTATACAGGAGCTACAGTAACATATCGGTGGTACACAGAATATGTTGCCAATGATGCAACTAAGCAGACAGCAGCTACAGGATCAGGTAATGCCACAGCTACTTATACACCTGTATCAGCAGACACAGGTAAGACACTTACTTGCGTAGCAACATTTGCACCTACTGCCACAGTTTTTGTCAAAGGTACATTGGTTGCAACTACAGCAGCCGTTACTAACACTGTTAAGACAGCTACACTCAGTGGAGCTAAGACTGTTGGAAGTAAATTGTCTGTAACAGCAGTTGATCAGAGTGGTGCAACTCTTACTACAGGTCTGAGCTATCAGTGGTACAGTGGATCTACTCCTATCAGTGGAGCAACATCTAAAGACTATACAACTACTACAGCTGACTATGGTAACAGCATCTTCTGCAAGGTTACAGGAACTGGTTCAGTAACAGGATCAGATGATTCAGATGTATTCACTATTACAGCCGCTGAGATCGCTGGTGTTTCTGTAAAGAACACAAATGATGAAACTGCATGCGCAGGCGAAGTACTGAAAGCAGTTACAGATCCAGCATCAGCTTCAGATACAGTAACATATCAGTGGTATAAAGCTTCTACATATACAACTAATACACTATTCTATGCAGAAGGAAATAAGATTAAGGATGCAACAAGTCAGACTTATACACCGACAGACTCAAATGCGTACTACGGCGTGAAGATTGTATTGCCTACTGGCGTAACAGCTTATTCAGGAATTACATCAGATAAGGATGTAGCAACACCAGTTAAACCTGCAATCAAGGTTACAGGAGTTACTGTAGAAAATACAACCATGAAGACAGCTGCACCTGCTCGTACAACCAATCAGGTTGGCGACACATTGACAGCTACTAAGGCTCCAACAGACGCTACTGTAACTTATCAGTGGTACAGAGACAATGATGCCAATGCAATAGAATCTGCTACTGATGCAACATATGTACTAACTGCAGATGATGTTAACCATTCTGTATATTGCAAGATTACAGGTACTGGCTCTTATGCATCAACAGCTAAGTCAAATGTTATCACTAACATTGTAAAGGTACCAACACTGTTGACAACAGCGAGCACAATTACTGATCCTAAAGTTGGAACAGCAATCACAGCAGTTAAATTCTCAGGAACCTGGAAAACTGACTATACACTTCAGTGGTACAGAGGCAATACGGCTATCGCTGGCGAAACTGGCGAAACATACACACCGGTTGCTGCTGACTATGGTCAGGTTCTGAAAGTAGTAGCTACCGCTATGGGACCTACTTACTCAGGAACAACGACTTTACAGGCTAATACAACTGTAGCAGCTGTAGCATTAGGCACTGTAACAATCGCCAAATCAGCAGGTTCTAACGCAGTTGTTGGAGACACTTTGACAGCTAAGTTGGCTACTGGCCAGGAAGATGCAACTGTAACATATCAGTGGTACAGAGGCACAACAGCTATCGCAAGTGTAACAAGTGCAACATATACACTTACAGATGCTGACGTAGCAGCAGCTGCTAACATCACCGTAAAGGTTACACCAGCAGCTAACACAGCTTACACTGCAGCTACAACAGTGGATGCTTCAGTGACATTCAATGCAGCAGCAGGCAGCACTCCAGCTTATTGGAAATAATATACTTAGTGACAATTGCAAAAGAGTGAGAGTTTGCTAAAGATTAGAACTTCAAGGACGGCCGCCCATCAGGGCGGCTATCCTTTTAAGGGGTATCCAAAGTTATTTGGGGTTTCTCCAAAATAATTTGGGGGCCAGAACTGGGGAATATCCAAAAACTCCAAAGTTATTTGGGGGCTGGAGTTGGGGACAACTTCGGTAAAAACAGCATAATAATCAGGGAGGAGCAGAGTAATATCTGCTCCTCTCGATGTAAGTGGTAAACCACATGTACCTGTTCAAACCCACCTGAATCTGAGATAATACAAGTATCAAAAACTTTAGTTGAAGTTTTTGCAACTTGCGAA
>NZ_SNXO01000035.1 GCF_004362975.1 Aminicella lysinilytica
GTTGTTTAGATTATTATATGAATTGAACCGCCGTATGCCGAACGGCATGTACGGTGGTGTGAGAGGGGCTACTTGCTAGCCCCTACTCGATTTGCATGGAAACGACATAGATAGTATAATTGTACAGCTGATAAGTAAGCGCAATACTTGAAAGAGAGATAGGAGAATAGAAATTGAATAAGGCAGAATTGATCAATAATATTGAGGAAGTAATAAAGCAGCAGCAGAGCCAGCCTGACAGGCTGAATGGAATGCTGGGACTTATACTGCTGGACTGCAGCGCCGAGGACAAATGGATAGAGTTTGGATTCGAGGCTAAGGAGTGGTGCCTCAATCCTTACGATGGAGTCCACGGAGGTATAATATGCAGTATCATGGACACGGCCATGGGTATGGGAGCAGTGGCTCTGACCCAGCATTTCGTGTCAACTACGGAGATAATGGTAAGTTATCTGAGGCCTATGAAGGGCAGCAAATTCAGGATAAGAGTCGAATACACTCACATGGGGAAACGGCTCATACGCTGTAATTGCAAGGTGCTAGACTCTTCTGATGATAGCATCTGCGCTACGGCAATGGGCTCATTCGTCATTACAGAATCACGAGCCAAGGGTCTGAGAGTATAGCAGAAAAAATTCACATTTCCTTCACAAAAGCCCTGACCCTCACTATAATGGGGGTACAGGGATTTTTTTTGAAATCGGTCGGTTACCTATAGATTAAATCCTTAATATTTCTTCAGAATTCAGAGAATATGTGCTATAATGGGCAAAGTTATTAAGAAATCTTAATAACTTGAAGACACGGAGATGAACATGAAGAAATTAACTACTTTAATTATAACAGTTGCCCTAGTGGCAGTAATGATGCCTCTGGGAATGGAAAACTCATACGCAATGAGCGAGGGAACTTATTCAGGAAGAGCAGTAACGAGCAATCCTGTAGTTGCTACTCAGATCAATAAGATCGAGAAGAAATATCCTAATCACAGATATTATAGTGGCGGCGGACAGTGCTGGGGATATGCCGAGAAGGTAAGCACCACACTTTCTACAAGGAAGAGCGCCAGTTACTACAGTTATCTGAGATTCAACACCAGTAATTTTCTGAAGAAGTGTGAGGGCGTCAAGGCCGGAACACATCTTCGCCTTTCAAGGTCTGGTAAATTCAGCGGCTATTACGGACATTCAGTTGTACTGCTGAGCGTGACCAAGAGCAAGGTGTACTGGGCAGACAACAACTATTACGCAAGCAATAAGGTATGCTACTATCAGGGAACGCCGAGCCAGTTCGTTAAATTCTATGTCAGCAATAGCGGATATAAATATATTAACATGGTCAAGAAAGCCAACAAGTATAAGGCTTGCAAGATCATCAAGGTGAAATCCGTTGCAGATCCAGACAAGGCTGCTATAGAGCTGAAATGGAGCAAGTTCAACGGTACCAAGGCATATCGCGTATATCGCAGCTACAGTGCTAACGGAAAGTATACGAGAATTGCAACAACGAAGAGTACTGCTTTCACAGATACCAGCGTATCCAAGAATAGCAAGGCTTATTACAAGGTCACAGCTGTCAAGAGCAGTGGCGATGTATACAGTAATACAGCCTCAAGTCAGGTGACTGCTGACACCTCAGCACAGTAAATATGACCTGCAGATGATACTATACGCCGGATGGAACAAACCATCCGGCTGTTTTTAGTTTTCAGGACAAAAAATATGAGTTGCCAAAAAAAGGTAATAATGGTACAATTATTACATAGTGTGTGCAAGGGAGTTGGGCTGGAGGTTGTTATGGCAACATTGTATGTGCTTGGAGCGATGTCTTTCTTGCTATTTGTATTGTACGATATAAATCAAATCAAAGACAACAGAAGGGGACTGAGGATTCTATTCCCTTCAGGTTTGTTATTGCTTTTGGTTGTATCAATAATTATAGGCGCCAGAGCGCCGGTCACGTTTAGGTATGGCATTTATTTGTCGATGGAATTCTTAGTTTTAGCAGTGGCCTTTTTTGTTTTGCTTATATACACGCTTTTTTTTGCAGTACCCTTTGACGCAGCCTATGTGCAGGGGTCCAAACAAAAGCTTGCCACCGGTGGGGTGTACGGCATATGCAGACACCCGGGCGTTTTGTTCCTGGCCGGAACCTATATATTCCTTGCCCTTGCCTTGGGAGAGAAGGCACTTCTCCTTGCAGGAATCGAGTTTACAGTATGCAATATAATCTATGTGATCATTCAGGATCGCTGGATATTTCCTATAGTTTTCGATGGTTATGATGAGTATAAGAACAGTACTCATTTCTTGTTGCCATTAGGGCATAAACGCAGTTGCCGGGAGGAATGAATGAGATACGGTGAGAAACTGACACAACAGCATAATGTAGACTTGTGGGGCGAGTACTGCGGATTCATTGACTTGGACTATAAGGAGTTCAAGAAGATACAGGAAAGGCTCATGTTGGAGCAGATCAGGAAATGGTCTGACAGTGGTCTCGGCCAGCGTATCCTGAAGGGTAAGCATCCTCGGACCATAGAAGATTTCAGAAACATGGTGCCCCTTACCAAATATGAAGACTACGCAGATGTACTGCTTAACAAGCGGGTGGATATGCTTCCTGAGGAACCGGTCATATGGCTTGAGACTACCTGGGAAGGCGGACTGCATCCAATTAAGACTGCGCCGTACACGGACGGAATGCTTGAGGCATTTGACCACAACATGCTTTCCATAATGACCCTGGCTTCATCGAAGGAAAGAAACCAGGCGACACTTAGGAATAAGGATCGTGTACTCTTCGGACTGGCGCCGTTGCCCTATGTGACGGGCCTCTTCCCACTGGTGCTCGATAAGGAAATAGATTTCCACTTCCTTCCGCCTGTGAAGAAGGCCAATTCCATGAGTTTCTCAGGAAGAAACAAGGAAGGCTTCAAGATGGGCATATTCGGAGGAATCGACGGGTTCTTCGGAATGACCAGTATCATAGCCTATATGACGGAAAGCTTCAGCGAATCGGCCAGCGGCGGTTCGTCAGGAAAATCGAAAAAGTCGACCAAAGATAAGAAGTACAGCATGAAGCCGAAGATGATTGCCAGGTATCTGAAAGCAAAGGGCATCTGCGAGAGGGAAGGCCGCCCGATGCTGCCTAAGGATATTTTCAAACTGAAAGCCCTGGTGTGCGCCGGCACAGATACAGGTTGCTATAAGGAGAAGATCGAGGAAGCCTGGGATATTAAGATCCAGGAGATATTCGCCGGTACTGAGATGTCGCTGCTATGCACGGAGACGCCAAGCCACAGAGGAATGGTATTCTTCCCGGACAGCTGCTTCCCGGAATTCATTCCGGAGGAGGAGTCCGTTAAATGCCAGTGCGATCCGAAATATCAGCCAAGTACTCTGCTATTAGATGAACTTGAAGACGGCAAGAACTACGAGCTTGTGATAACCAGCCTTAAGGGCGGAGCCTTCGCAAGATATCGTGTGGGAGATATGTTCAGATGTGTCAGCAGAGCCGGGGATTCGTCTACATCACTGCCTCTTGTGACATTCACCGACAGAATCAGAGATGTCATAGATATAGCGGGATTTACACGGATAACAGGAAACTCTATTTCGGATGTCATATCATTATCGAGACTTCCAATAGATCACTGGGTAGCCAAGAAGGAATACTACAGGGATAAGAAGCCGTATATGCATCTGTATATAGAAATAAAGCCCGATGCCGTAGACACGTCGGCCTTGAGCGTTCAGGTGCTGAGGGAACATCTGAAAGTATACTTTAAGTTTTTAGACACGGATTATGATGACCTGGAGAAAATCCTCGGCGTCGATCCTTTGAAAATAACAGTTCTGAAATGTGGTGCATTCAATAAATATATGGAGAAGAACGGTAAGCAGATCCCGCGCATGAATCCGACTGCGCACGAGATCAATATGCTTATTACAGGAAATGTTATGATGTAGGACAGCGAAGGGAGCGTAAATATGTCGTCAACTGCCGTTCCATATATATGGGTACCTATATTGGCCGTATTCTTTTACTCGTTTTTATTGATAGCGTTCTGTTCAGCCAAGAAGAGCAAACTTATCTATTCCTTTATGTGGTATATGTTTGTGTCTCTCCTTTGGACAGGCGGCTCCATGCTTATGAGGATGCAATTCTCACCGGGATATGCATTCTGGTATCAGGTGTCAATAATTGCGGTATTTGCCATACCATACGCCTTCTATAATTTCGTATACTGTTATCTCCACGGAAACAACCGTATAGAGCATATTTCTATGGAGTTGTTTACCCTGGTCATAATGATCCTTACATATTTCCAGGTATTCCTGCCGATACCTGTCATGCATGTGGCTGCAAGTGGCAGGACTACATTCGTATATCACGCCGGATGGCAGTTGATTTTCCCAACGATTATGGCTGTGCTGCTGGTTGGCTTGAGCCTGAAGAGGGTAGCCAACGCTGTCAGAGTCAAACATCAGATGGTTTCTGAAGTTTACCTGCCGTTACTGGGCGCTGCCTTCCTTATCGTAGGCAACATCATGTCCGTATTGCCTGGAATCCATTTCCCATTTGACACTTTCTCAGGGATAATCAACGCTTTCCTGGTATTCTTTACCCTTACGAGAAAAAGAGCATTCAAGCTGAATCTACTGGTATCGCCTTCGGTGGTCCTCTACTGTACTCTCATAGTGGGGGCAGTGCTGGGCGCTAACTTTATCGGCGATGGTATCAAATTGATCCAGGGCTACACTGATTCAATAACTGCAGTAATTGTGATCATGTCAGTCGCTCTGACCATTTTCGTGCTTATTGTGGGCTTGCTGGCCTATAAAGCAATCAGCCGCATATCTCTTCGCCGTGAGCAGGTGGTACAGGACCGGGTGAAAAACTTCAGCCTTGCTACGTCGAAGACTCTGAACGTCCATGAAATAATGGGCGACATTTCCGACGTCCTTTGCGAGGGCCTGGGCGTGTCACACCTGATGATATTCATGCTTGACAGGAACAAAGGAAAGTATGTTTTGTCCCACACGGTAAACCCATTGGATAATAAAAACATCGAGATCGATCGCGATGTGCCATATATAGAATATATCAAGGACAGCGATACCTGTCTGCTACTGAGTGAATTCAAGCGTTCCACCACATACAGATCAATGTGGGAAAGTGAGAAGAGGATGCTGGCGGACTGTGATGTAGCCTGCATCACGCCAATTAGAAACAATAAAGATCTGACGGGCATTCTGCTCATCGGGAATAAGAATAATAAGGCTCCTTATTCATATGACGACATAGTATTCCTGGAATCCATCCAGTCTATCGGCAGCATAGCTCTCAATAACGCTATGCTATTTGAAGATACCAAACGCAGAGCCGATATGGACGATCTGACAGGCATGCTCAACAGAAACGCATTCCTGAAGAGGGTCGAGGACGCCATCGACGCTAAGGAAAATGACCAGCTTTCGCTGATAATGATCAGTATAGACGATTTCCGCCTTTACAATGAGCTCTACGGTTCCCAGGAGGGCGATAAAGCCCTGCAGTATATTGCGTCTATGATAATGAATACTGTGACCAGGAACGACATCGCCGGCAGATATAGCGGCAAAGAATTCTGCATATGCCTGCCCGGCAAAAACCAGATGCAGGCTTTGCGCACTACGGAAAACATTAAGGAACAACTTAACCGTAATGAGATGGGCAACGGCGGCATCAAAATGAAAAAGCTTACTTTTTGCGCGGGCATCTGCTCGATCCCTTACGGCGCGTCAAACCTGAAGGAACTTATGACCAACGCGACCATGCAGGTCTTCAGCGGTAAGCACACGGGCAAGGACAAAATAATCACTTATCAGTCTGATGGTGTCTCGGGTAAGTATGGCGCTGCAGATGGAGATGGCCAGCAGGGTCAGATCGTTTTCCGCGGTTACGAAGGCGCGGCTTCAACGATCTACGCGCTGACTGCAGCTATAGATGCCAAGGATCATTATACCTTCAATCACAGCAGCAATGTGGCTGAGTATGCCTCGGAGCTGGCTAAAGAGGCCGGCCTCAGCGATGAGCATATACGCATAATCCATGAAGCGGGTCTGCTCCACGATGTGGGCAAGATCGCTATCCCTGAGTCGATCCTCAGTAAACCGGGTCGTCTGGAAACTGATGAATATGAGATAATGAAGACGCACGTAGAGCATTCTATAGAAATAATCCGCTACCTGCCGGATCTGGATTATCTGATCCCGGCAGTAGTCGGACATCATGAACGCTGGGACGGCACGGGCTATCCTAACGGCATAGAGGGGGACAATATCCCAATGGGCGCCCGCTGCCTGGCAGTGGCTGACGCCTTCGATGCTATGACTTCCAAGCGCTCATATAAGGAGGCTTTCTCTGTGGAGTTTGCGGCCAAGGAAATCAGCAACCAGGCTGGCAAGCAGTTTGATCCGCAGCTGACCTGCCTCTTCGTGAAGATGATAGAGGATGGACAGATAAGGCCGCGGCTGCGGGACGCAGTAGGTTAGCTCGCTGCCCTTCCGCTTCGCTTGTCCTCGTGCGGCGGCAACCATATAGTCTCACTCACGAAGAATAGAATATTTCGCGAACTCGGCGAAATAACCACAGTTTCCTGCGGAAACTGTAAAAGGAGAATCCCTCGGTGTAATCATACAAGTACGATTACACTTTCGGTCATCTCCTTTTTTATTATTTCGCCTCAAACAGCGCGACACATTTGTCTATTCTTCATGTTCGCCTGCGACTATGCCGCCGCTGCCGCTTCCGCAGGTGCAGATTTGGCTTTGCGGTAGCATACCAGTGAGATGAGGCAGCTAACTCCAATGAATATGACTGCTGCGTAGAGATCAGGCGCTAGGCCGGACCAGCTTCCGGAGAGTATGGATTCTCTGAGACCGTCTATGGAATAAGTCATAGGAAGCCATTTGTTCAGGGCACAGAGCCAGCCGGGAAGCAGATCTTTGGCCATAATGCCGCCGCCTGCCGCTATCTGGAAGAAGAACAGCAGGATAGCCAGTAGTTTGCTGGCCAGCGGTCCGAAGACTATGTGCAGCATATGTATCACGGCTAGGAATGTCAGAGCTGCGATGCAGTACCAGAGTAGGAACATGCCGGTATTTACCGGCGACAGACCGACTATGAACAAGGCACAGGTGCCGGTCAGCAGGGCCGAAATCACGGCGAAGGGCGCCATGGCCAGGTAACCGCCGATGACAGTCGAGAAGCGGCCATATAGTACGGCTCCGCGCGGGCGGTAGTCTATCGGCAGGAAGATCAGTATCATACCGATCCACAGGCAGATAGATAAGAAGAAAGGTGCCAGGCCTTTGCCGTACTCATCATAGTCGCCGTAAATATCATCGCTGGTGGATACCGGTTCGGATATGAAATCGGCCATGTCGGTGCTGGAATTTATCAGCCTGTCGTTGATATTGCCGGAAGCCGTGTTCAGTGAGGACTCGAGTTTGGTCGATCCGCTGACCAGCTTGGACATACCGGTGGACATGGAATTGGCGCCGGAGACAAGGTTAGATGTACCGGAAGCCAGTTTCTCCGTACCGCTTACCAGAGAGTCCACGCCGGATGACAATCTGGCGACGCCGCTACTCAGGGAAGTCGCTCCCTTGGACAACTGAGATGCACCGGAGACCAGTTTCTGTGCACCGGTAATGGTCGTGGCAAAGCCGCTGTCGATAGAGGATTTCATCTTGACGTAGCCTGTGTTCATAGCTGCTGCGTTATTGGCAAGGCCCGCAAGCTGCTGTTTCTGGGCCTGGGACAAAGAATCCCAGGCAGGGCTTTTGCTGAGTGTGTTATATAGCTGCGTCACGGCCGTGACGTACTTGTCGACATTTCCTTTATATTGAGCAAGGCGCGCGTCGGTGCCGGACTGCATTGACTTCAGTCCGTTCGTAAGGTTCGTGGCTCCGCCGGACAGGTTGTCGCTGCCGGTCTTTATCTGTGCTGCCCCTTTTGAAAGTCTGGTAACATTAGACTGGAGTTTGCCTGCGCCGCTGGACAGCAGAGTTACTTTGCTCTGGAGGGTATCAGCCCCTGACACCAGCTTAGCGGATCCTGATTGGGCGTTCCTGGCCCCCTTGACCAGAGACGCGCTACCACTTGCGGCCTTGCTCAGACCGGATTTTATATTGAACATGCTATCATATGTGCTCTTGGAGTATTGTTTGGTAATAGCCTTGGAAACACTGTTAACAAAGCCGTTTTTGATATTGGCTGAGAGCATGTTCATAGCAAAATTTTTCCTGGCATTTTTAACAAAGGTTATCCTGGCTTTCGTCGGAGTGCTCTGGCTTGCGGACAAAGCCTCCTCGGTGAAATTTTCCGGAATTACGAAGCCGAAGTAATAGTCGGTGTTTTCGATGCCGTCTTCAAATACATTTTTCTTGATGATTTTCCACTTGACGCTGTCGTTGTCTGTGACGTTTTCCGCGATCTTATCGCCGAAATTCACTGAGTCACCGTCTGCAGTAGTACCGCCTTTATCCAGGTTGACAACTACCACCGGCACATCCTTCATAGCGTCGACAGGCGCCCAGAATGCGTAGACGATCAGCAGACCGAAGAAGCATGTGATTATCATGATACCAAGGATCATGCCACGCTTCTTTTTGTTGCTGGCGACGCTTCCCATAACGTCTTTCATTACTTCAATAACACCCATTAAACTGAGCCTCCTTTAATTAACAAGTGTTGATTATTCCTACAATTAGTATTATAATAGTCACATGTCGTATTACAATAAACAATGTATTTCGAAGTGAATGGTAAACGACAGAATCGTGAATAACGTATAATAAAATTGATTTATTTTGGAGGTATAACATGCGCAACAGAACTGAGGATAGGAGGGTTCGTAGAACTGAAGATGGCATAGAGAATGCATTTATAAAACTGCTGAAGGAAAAGCCAATACAGAAGATAACAGTTAAAGAATTGACTGATATGGCCGACGTAAACAGGGCTACTTTTTACACTCACTATACGGATGTTTACGATCTCCTCCGGAAGATGGAAGCGGATTATATGAAGGAATTCAAGGAGGTGAATTCCAGACACGATGTGGAAGAACTGACTATGGATCCCACAGTGAGGGCCATTGACCTCTTCGAGTATGTCGGACAGGATCCGGAATTCGCCCTGGCGTTGCTGGGGCCCAACGGCGATATATCTTTTATAGACGCCATTAGAAATGAACTCAGGGCCAGGATGATGGACATCTGCATAGCGGCCTTTGGAGCCGGCGGGGAAGAAATCTATAAGAAATTCTTCGACTATCACATGTTTGGCTGTATAGGCCTGGTAAGAAGCTGGATGGAGGACGGAATGAAGGAAAGCCCGGAGCATATGGGAAAGCTGGTGAAGAGCATAATCTGGGATGGCATTGATGTAGTGAGGAGGTAGTTAATGTACGCTATACACACTGAACAACTGACCAAATATTACGGCAAGGCCCGGGGCATAATCGATCTGGATCTGGCTGTTGAAGAGGGCGAATTTTTCGGTTTTATCGGTCCCAACGGCGCCGGCAAAAGCACGACTATCAGGACTTTGCTGGGGCTCATTGGCCCAACAAAGGGAACTGCGCAGGTTTTCGGCCGTGACATAGTCTCGGAGAAGACGGCAATTCTGGCGGATGCTGGCTATCTGCCTTCTGAGGCAACTTTCTATGGGGGAATGAAAGTCAGGGACATACTGAAATTGTCTGCGAACCTTCGGAAAACCGACTGCAGAGCTGAGTCCGCTTCTCTTTGCGACAGGCTTCAGCTGGACACGTCGAGAAAAGTCGACGAGCTATCCTTCGGCAACAGAAAAAAGGTCGGCATAGTCTGCGCTCTGCAGCACATGCCGAGGCTTTTGATATTGGACGAGCCAACCAGCGGACTAGATCCTCTAATGCAGAGGGAGTTTTTCAAAATCCTGCGGGAGAGAAACCATCAAGGCACTACGGTGTTTCTATCATCTCATGTTTTATCTGAGATACAAAGGAACTGCCAGCGGGCGGCGATAATCCGCGATGGCAGGCTGGTAGCCTGCGATAGTGTAGATGCCCTGGCCAAGACCAACGCCAGGAGAGTCACCGTCAGAGGAGATTTTGTCGCAAAAGAACGGCCGGGCTCAGGGCAGGCCTTCGACACAGCAGGCCTTTCCACCTCGGGGCAGGCCTTCGACATAGCAGGCCTTTCCACCTCAGGGCAGGCCTTCGATACAGCAGGCCTTTCGGGGGTCCGCGACCTGCAGATATCGGAAGATGGCGTCAGCTTCCTCTACAGCGGCGACATAAATCAGCTGACAGCCAGGCTGGCAAAGTGCCGCATCGACGACATACTTGTGGCTGAGCCGGATCTGGAAGAAATATTTCTACATTACTATGCTGACGATAATGAAGGAGGCGAACCACGATGACTATTATGATACATGAACTGAGGCAGGGCTTCAAAGGCCTGCTGATCTGGACTTTGTCTATTGGATTTCTACTGGTCATCTGCGTTCTGATGTTTCCGGATATGAAGGATCAGATGGGCGATGTGAGCAATATGTTTGCTTCTATGGGTTCGTTTACCGAGGCCTTCAGCATGGATAGGCTGAATTTCGGGACGCTGACGGGTTTCTATGCTGTGGAATGCGGCAACATATTGGGCCTGGGCGGCGCGTTCTTCGCGGCATTTTCTGCCAGTGTTATTCTCGCAAAGGAAGAGAAGGAGCATACTGCGGAATTTCTGCTGACTCATCCGGTCAGTCGCGGCCGTGTTATAGCTGAAAAGCTCATGGCAGTGCTGCTGCAGATCCTGATCATGAATCTGGCGCTGTGGCTCATGTCCGTAGGCTCTATTGCGGCAATCGGCGAAACGATACCGTGGAAGGACATAAACCTGATCCATCTGTCGTTCCTGATACTTCAGGTGGAACTGGCCTGCGTTTGCTTCGGGATCTCGGCTTTTCTGCGCCGCGGGGGCGTGGGCCTGGGCCTTGGCATCGCCGGAATCATGTACTTCCTGAATATTATCAAAAATATTTCTGACAGTGCGGATTTCCTTAAGTATGTGACGCCATTTGGCTATACGGAAGGTGCGGACATTATATCAAATGGCTCATTGGACATGAGGCTGATTGCGGTTGGAATGGTTTACGCAGTCATCGGGGTGGTTGTGGCATTCGTCAAATACAGCCGCAAAGATATCAAGTAAGTTCTTGCTTTGGGGTGTTTGTATTTTTGGTGCAAATTCTTACTTTGTGTGTTTGCAAGGGTTACAGCCATTCGGGGATAGGGGTGTCAGTAATAATTTAAGGGCATCCAAAGGGCCCTTTGTGTGACTTGGGTATCGTTCCACCGATGGAACAATAGATACATAATTTTAGGAATAGTTAATAAGATGTTACAATCACACGTAAACCAGTAATTGCAACGATACTAGCAAGATTTATCAATTAAATCTCCGATATTTTATGCAAGTTACAGCAACGAAAATATGCTTCGACAACATTTCCGTTGCCGGAAATCCGGTTTAGGTAGGTATAGAAGTGTTGAGGAATCTCACAACTTGCTTATGATAGTTAAAATGCGAATCAGCTACAGATAGCTGTGCACGTGATATTTCAACGGTTTCGATATATGAAGAACAGTTTATATAGCGTCAGGAGCACTGCTGGTCGTGTCGAATGGTTAATTAGATTATACATTTTTGCATGCATAATCGTACCATCGATGGAACAATACCTATAGGCTTCAAAGAGGCATATGGGGGCAGCTTGTTTTGCCGAGGGTGACAATTCAAGTCTGGCGAGGGTGACAATTCAAGTCTGGCGATGGGTGACAATTCAAGTCTGGCGATGGGTGACAATTCAAGTCTTGCGATGGGTGACAATTTGCGATAGTTTAACGGGAACTTATAGCAAGAAAATGTAGATATGCCCGCCCAATCAGTGTATAATTGTAGCATATATACAGAACCGATCGGAAAGGTGGCAAACTATGAAAAAAGAGCAATTTACTAACGAAAAGATTTTATCATGGATGCAGTACTATGCAGACAGAACTCCCATCGATCTTGAGCAGATCAAGATGATGGATGTAACCAAGAAGAATAAGAATCTGATTCCTACGGTGGAATCTCATAAGGCAGTTCTTGCCTTTATGGAAGCCGGAGATCAGAACATTTTCTATAATATGTGGAATGCAGGCCTTGGCGACTGCCAGGTCTGGTACAACGAGGGTTCCGTGCCTGAAGGCGATGTAAAGCACGACAAGGTCAGCGACATGATCAACCGTGGAATCAACGCTTCGGCGGCCATGCTTGTGGTCAATGAGAATTCCAGGAACACTATCAAGATCGGTCTGGATAATCCTTACTTCCGTATCAATGCAAGCGGCATAGGAAGTGAAGTCAGGACAGTTATCCTTAATAAAATGGATATCGACAGAGAAGATACTGTCTGCGTCGTAGGCAGTTCAGCTCTTTCAATAGAAGCGGCATTTCAGGCAAGCGAAGGCAAGGTCATAGCGGTAGAATACAATGGGCACGACAGAGATGCTCTGGAAGAAAGCGTGGCATATTACGACCTGCGCAATGTAGAAGTCTTCGACCATGTAGACGAAGAAATGCTGAAAGCCGAGGCATCGCCGGACGTGGCATTTCTCACAGCCTCAGCCAGCACAGAGCAGGAAGTGAAGTTTTTGCTCAGGGAAAACCCCGGCATGAACATAGTCATCTACACACTTGATTTTGTTGCGGCGGCAGCTATGCGCGGCACATTGGAAAAAGCAGGCATTAAAGAGGCAGAAGTCCTGCAGATCAGCGTTGCCAGACTTGCGGCTAACAACGCCTTCCAGGCGCAGCCTGCACCATGGATCATAACGGGCAGAAGAGAATGCTAAGCAAGCGGAAGGAATTTCAGTAACATATGGAATGGGAATATAAATTTAGAAATGTAATACTTGATCGAGGGATGGACTATTATGAAAATGGCGCCGTTCATCTGATCAGTAACGAGGGCGGTATCATCTACGCTACAGTTGCAGGGTCGGGGACGCGGCTTTACAGCGTGACACTGAAGATCCAGAATGATGAATTGATAAGCAGTTCATGCACTTGTCCCTACGCAGAGGACGGCCATATGTGTAAGCATATGGCAGCTGTTTTGTTTACCGTAGAAGACGATCTTGATATTATAGATACAGGTGGAGCAGTAGAGGAAGTCGACAGAGATGCCAGGAAGATACAAAACGGAGCAGAGAAGTTTTTTCGCCGGTTGGATATGGGATATCAGTACTATGATCTGCAGGCTATTACTGAATCCTGCGCGTTTTCACCTGAACTATGGGATCAGGGAATGGCACTGGCAGATTCAGGAAAACTCAGGCTCAGCAACATTGAAAGCCGGTTCAGACAGAGCGGCATTGGACAGAATCTGATTGTCAATGGCGCCGTAGATAATAGCAAATATAATGATGGCAATGATGTAGAACTGCGAGCTGACAGAAATGACCTGCTGGAAGCAAATTGCTGGTGTCCGGATTGCAGTAGCCGGTGGAGCGGTCATTATGGTTATGGATACAGCAGGATTATGGGATGTGAACACCTGGTTGCCCTTATAATACTTGCTGCCAGATATATGAAGGACAATCCTATAGGAGATAATACCGATGTGAGAGGCCTGATGATAATGAGGTCTTATGGGAGCGCCGCCGTAGCCAGAGCAGAAGACAGGCAGGGAAGGCTGGCCGGGGACGTTACCCTGGAACCCAGGATAGAATACAAGAAGGGCAACCTGGAACTGACATTCAGGATCGGAATCGATAAAATGTTCGTCATTAAGAATCTCTCGGAGTTCGTAAGGTTGGTAAAGGAATCGGGAATTGCAGAATACGGCTCTGGAGCTTCTGCTGTTGAAATACCTCATGGCAGAGGATGCTTCGATGACTCTGAAAGATACATCGACTACATTGAGAGATATGTGGCTGAGGAGGAGATGTTCCGGGAAAAGGCAGGGGAGAAATACAGAGCCAACATTAAAACTGATGTGGGCAAATCACTGGATCTTTTCGGCAGCAGACTTGATGAATTCTATGAACTCCTTGAGGGAAATAAAGTCGAATTTACTGACAAGGAGCGCTATTCCAAGAAGCAGGCTATCCAGCCTGTAGACGGCCGATATGAGCCAGTTATGGAGATACGCATAGATAAAGGCAGCGATGAATTTGATGGACTTACAGTGGAGTCCGATTTGTCAGGGATCTTTACCGGAACAAGGCATGCATACTATATAGGATCAGAGGGCTTCCTCAGGGAGAGCGAGGAATTTTCCAGGGATATCAGGCCGCTGCTGGAAAACGCCAGAGGCAAGATACTGAGATTTTCCATAGGCCGCAGCAAGATGTCTGATTTTTATTATACAATGTTGCCGAAACTGAAAGATACATTCGATGTTCGTGGGGAAATCGAGGATGAGATCGAGGCATTCATACCGCCGGAGGCATCCTTCGAATTCTATCTGGACGCTGAGAATGATGATGTTACCTGCAAGGCCTTGTCCATATACGGAGACAAGAAGTATCTCATTTCAGAAAGTACAGACATGGTATCCAGGGAAGATGTCAAGGAGGCATTGGTGCTTCAGACTTTAATGAACTGGTTTACGTCATATGACGAGGAGACCGGGCTCTATTACTGTGACAGTGATGAGGGGAAAATATATGATCTTCTGGAGAACGGTCTGGATCGGCTCTTGGATATAGGCGAGGTCAACACCACAGATAGATTCAAACATCTGAAAGTCAGAAGCAAGACCAAGGTGTCTATAGGCGTATCGCTGGATAACGGCCTCCTGGATCTTTCCATCGCTACTACTGATGTGGAGCCGGAAGAGCTCATGGAAATACTGTCCGGTTATAAGACCAGACGCAAGTACTATAGACTGAAAAACGGCGATTTCATCAACACTGAGGACCCTAATCTAAAGACCCTTGGAGAAATGGTTTCCGTTCTGAATATTTCCGCTGAGGATCTGAAGAAGGGATCCCTTAAGATACCTGCCTACAGAGCACTGTATCTGGATTCACTGCTGGCCGAGTCTGATGACATATACGCAGACAGAGATCGCCATTACAGAGAACTGGTGAAAAGCTTCAAGACCGTGTCGGAGTCTGACTTCGAGGAGCCTGCATCTCTGAAAAACGTCCTGCGAAACTACCAGAAGACCGGCTTCAGATGGCTGTCAACTGTAGAGGCCTACGGCCTGGGAGGCATTCTTGCCGACGATATGGGCTTGGGCAAAACAGTCCAGATGATCTCGGTCATATTATCGTACAAAGAAAAGGCTGGGGATGAGTCTCAGCCGTCGCTTATAGTGACGCCGGCGTCGCTTATATACAACTGGGAAGAAGAGTTCAGGCGTTTCGCGCCGAACCTTAAGATACTGCTGGTGGCAGGTGGTCAGGGCGAGCGGCGCAAGCTTATCGACAAGTACCGGGATTACGATGTTCTGGTAACATCATACGATCTTTTGAAGCGTGACATTGCAAAATACAAGGATAAAACTTTCCATTATCAGGTCATCGACGAGGGGCAGTTCATCAAGAACCACTCCACTGCCGCAGCCAAGTCTGTTAAGGTCATAAACAGCAGCGTGCGTTTTGCGCTGACGGGAACACCTATAGAAAACAGACTCAGCGAGCTCTGGAGCATATTCGACTACCTGATGCCAGGATTTCTGTACACATACGAACAATTCAGGAAAAACTTTGAGACGCCTATAGTCAAAAGCCGGGATGAAGAGACCATCGCCAGACTGCAGAAGATGGTGGCGCCGTTCATTTTGCGTAGGCTGAAAAAGGAAGTTCTCAGGGAACTGCCTGATAAGATAGAAAAAGTCCGCCCGGAGCAGATGGAAGGCCGGCAGAGGGAACTTTACGATGCTCAGGTCCTGCACATGAAGAAAACCCTTCAGACTCAGGATGAGGGAGATTTCAATAAGAGCAAGATACAGATTTTGTCGGAGCTGACGCGGCTGCGCCAGATCTGCTGCGATCCGTCTCTGTGTTTCGAGGATTACGACGGCCCTTCGGCCAAGAGAGAGGGCTGTATGGAACTCATAGAGAGTGCTGTCGAGGGCGAGCATAAGATGCTGCTGTTTTCACAGTTCACGTCAATGCTGGATGTCTTGAAAAAGGATCTGGATAAGGCCGGCATCAGGTATCATGTGATCACCGGCGCTACGCCTAAGGAGCAGCGGCTGCGCCTGGTCAACGAGTTCAATCACGACGATGTTCCGGTGTTCCTGATTTCTCTGAAGGCAGGCGGCACGGGGCTGAATCTCATTGGCGCGGATATAGTTATCCATTACGATCCATGGTGGAACCTGGCTGTGCAGAATCAGGCTACGGACAGAGCTCACCGCATAGGACAGACCAAGGTGGTCACGGAATATAAACTTATTGCTAAGAATACTATAGAGGAAAAGATCGTAGAACTTCAGGAAAAGAAGCGAGATCTGGCTGATCAGATAATCAGCGGCGAGGGTTCCGAGGCTTCACTTGCTTCTATGAGCAAGGATGACCTGCTGGAGTTGCTGGGATGACCGGAATGGGGATAGAGTTAATGACAATAAATATAATCAGATGGATAATTACTATAGGAGCTGCCTTCCTTATGGGCAGGCTCATTACCAAAGTCAAGATGCCGGCGATACTGGGCTGGCTCATAGCCGGGATGCTCCTGGGGCCTAATGCCCTGGGGCTCCTGCCGCAGAGGCTTATGAACACTACATTGTATAAGGTGATCATTTGCTGGGCCCAGTGTTCCTTTGGATCTATGCTCGGTACAGAAATCGTTTGGAGAAAAATCAAAAGCTACGGTAAATCGTTGGTGGTAACGACGTTGACCCAGTCTCTGGGTACTTTTGCCGTTGTATCTATGGTGTTTGCCGTTGTATTGCATATGGCTGGGATACCTGTGTATCTGGCTTTTGCATTCGGAGGCATCGCGCTTGCGACAGCACCGGCGCCGGCCTTGTCTATAGTTCAGGAATTCCATACTAAGGGCCCGGTCACAGACACACTTCTACCAATGGCAGTTCTCGACGACATCGTGGGCATCGCCGTGTTCTTCACAGTTAACTCAATCATAGCAAGGATGGTATCGGGAGGATCGGTACCTTTGTTTATATAGCTTCCCGTGCTTTCGGCAAATACTTCGGCGCGCGGACCGGCGCCAGGGCTACGCATATGCCCGTAACGGTGCAAAAATATCTTGGACTTACTTTGTTGCCACATTCAGGAGTATCTCTGGTATTTACAGGTATCATATGCGCTACATTGGCCGCGACACGGCCGGATCTGGCAGCCATAGTGAAGGGCACTATCGCCGCGGCGGCAGTGATCAACGAGATCATAGCCGTTATTGTAGCAAAGAAGGGATTCGAGCTGGCAGGTGAAATAGCTGGATAGCGATGATCAGCCGGTGACCAGTTTGCCGATTTCCTCGTATAACTGCTGTGGATTGAAAGGCTTGGCTAGATGCGCATTCATACCGGCATCCAACGAAGCCTTGATGTCCTCATCATAGGCATTTGCCGTCATGGCAATGATAGGGATCCCTTGGGCGTCTTCTCTGTCTTGCCTGCGTATTTCCCTGGTAGCTTCCAGGCCATTCATTACCGGCATCCTTATATCCATCAGTATTACATCATACTTGAAAGGCTCAGAGCGTAGGTAGGTGTCAAGGCCGATTTTGCCGTTTTCTGACCAGGTTACCCTGCAACCTGCCTTTTCCAACAGTTTGATAGCGATTTCTGCATTTAAAGGGTGATCTTCTACAAGAAGTACATGTACTCCTTCCAATTTAGGAAGGATGTTGAGTTTCTGGTTTTCTCTTTCCTTAATAAGGCGATTGACTTTTTCTTCATCGACAAGTTTGAAATCGATGTCTACGGTGAAGGTGGTGCCTTCGCCAAGTTCGCTCTCGACCTTGACGGTACCGCCCATGAGATCCAGGAGCTGCTTGGCAATAGACAGACCGAGACCGGTTCCCGCATAATTAGATGTAATTGCATTGTGTTCCTGGCAGAAAGGCTTGAAAAGCCCGTCTTCCAGGAATTCCTTACTCATGCCTATACCTGTATCAGCTATGGTGATACGATCATGGACCATAGTTGGCTTTCGCTCTATGACTTCTATAGTAATATCCACAGTTCCGCCGGAGGGTGTGAATTTGATCGCGTTAGAAATCAGGTTGACGAATATCTGCTTCATTCGTATAGGGTCCGCCTCAATATAGGCCGCCTGATCGACGCCGATGCTTCTCAGCTTGACAGTGATATTCTTTTCCTTATTAGATCGCGTGGCTAATTCAGTAATACTGCTTACCAAATCTCTGGTATGTACGATCTCAGGCTTCAATTTCATGCCGCCTGCTTCGATTTTCTGGAAATCCAGGCTGTCGTTGATGATGCTGAGAAGATACTGGCCTGCAACATGGATTTTTTCCATGTTGTTCTGCAATTGAGCTATATTGTCTTCTTCTGTGGACAGATCCGTAAGACCCAGAATAACGTTCATAGGTGTTCTGAGGTCATGGCTCATTCTGGCGAAAAAATCAGACTTGGAACGTTCTGCGCCTTTCTCTGCCATTAAAGCATCAACCAGTTCACAGTTCCTTTCCTCTATCTCGAGCTGATAAGCCAGTTCTTCGCGTGCCTGTTTATTACAGTTGCGTACCGTCATGATGGCAAAGCTCTCATTATCTTCTTCAATTGGTTTGGCCATGCGGACTTCGAAGAATTCCAGGCCATTATAAGGATTGACACGATATCTGAAAGCGTAGGTGTTTTCTTTTGCCAGCCTGTCTTTAACGTACTGACAGTCAGTCAGCCGGAGAAGCATATCTTTATCTTCATCTCTTACATATTTTTCAGTGAAATCCTTCATTGCCTGACTGAACAGATTTTCTTCAAAGTCAGGATCATGAACATCCTGATTGACTACGTTATTGCATATAAAACTGTAAATCGATCTGTATTCAGGTCGACATAATAGATTGCGTTATAGTCCTGTATCAGTGTTCCGAGCAGGTCTTGCTGCTCCTTGATGTATCCTCGTTTAAACATATTTCTGTGCCTGCTTTCTGCCCTGATGTTTCAAGTAAATTCATGAATTAATTATAATATATGGCGTGGAAATTTACAATGTAATTGTCTGTATCATATATTACAATTAATAAAAAGTTAATCAGCGGTAGCAAAATATTAAGATTAATTAATCGTAATATTTAACATTGAATTTATTTACCAATTGATATATAGTGAACTTGAAAGGAGTTGATCTTATCAAATGAATAATAATAGAATCATCAGGCCTCTTGGCCCTGAGAATATAGAAGATTACCTGACCATATATTTGGATTCATATCCGGCTTTCAAGGATATCGGCGATGAAGGTCGCGCCGCCAAGCGCAGTGTGGTTCTGTCATCCATGGAAAAGGATGAAAATATACATTTCACCGGACTTTTCGAAGACGACGAACTCATTGCAACTATGAAGATCATCGACTTCCAGATGAACATATTCGGAAAGATGAAGCCTGCTACAGGCCTCATGGCACTGGGAGTACACCCTTTGCACAAAAAGAAAGGTGCAGCCTTGGACATGGTAAAATACTTTGAAGACTATACGGTCAGGTCAGGGGCTGTTATAGCGTTGCTGCTGCCTTTCCGCATAGACTTCTATAAGAAAATGGGCTACGGATTCGAAAGCAGACTTTATGAATATCGCCTGCCGACAAGCGCCTTGCCGGAGTGCCGGGATATGGCTGATATGAGGTTCCTTAGCAGTGAAGATATGGATGAGATTCTAAGGTGCCATGCTGCCTATGTCAGAAACAACCACGGTATGATAGACAAATTCCCGGATGAGATCAGAGATATGGAAGAAGACACAGCCATAAGGCGGGTAGGATATATAGGTCATGACGGGAAGACTCTGCGTGGTTACGTAGCTTATCATTATGAGAGCAATAGCCCGGTGAATTATACACTGAACCGTATAGAGGTCAGCGAGCTTACTTATGATGCGCCTGAGACTTTGATACATCTTCTGGGATTCTTGCGTATGCAGGAGGATCAGGATCAGGAGGTGGTTCTACGCACAGGTGAGGAGGACTTCTACCATCTGCTGGAGGACCCTGCCGACGTAAGCGGGAATTATGTAGATTTCGGATGCTTGCAGACAAATATAGCAACTATCAATGTCATGCATAAGATAATAGATCCAAAGTATTTTGTCAGTGAAACAGGATATCGGCGCTTCGGGCCCGGACACGCTGTAGTGCGCTTTCGCTGTGCTGACGCATTCTCAGGAGAAGAGATATACGATATCAGATTTACTGATGACAGCAATCATAGATTCAGCAACTGGTCGGTAGCGGTAGATGACGATGATCCTGAAGTGGAAATCTGCTGTTCCAAGGGGGACATGGCCTCGCTGTTTATGGGTAGTTGCAGTCTGGCTGCCATGGTACGGCTGGGCGTTATGAAGGTATGCGATCTTTCTGAGAGAAGTCTCTCGGATAATGATACGCAACTGATCGAGAGCCTGGACAGGCGATTCCACTATATGCAGAAACCATTCAGCAACACTGATTTTTAGTAGGAGAACAGGTGAGAATAAATGAATATAGAACACGACAGACTATATGAACTGCTATGTGAATTTGACGACATATGCAGCAAAGAAAAAATCGAATATTTCCTGACGGGCGAGGCTCTGCTCTGTGCGGTCACCAAGGGTGTACTGCCGGACACGATGGGGTATGTCAACGTGATCATGGATTGCGCCAATGTGAAGAAGTTCATCAAGGCCGCTGCCGGCCGCAAGGATCGTACCCTGGATTACTGGGGCAACGACCCCGATTATCCGGATTTCTCTGTCAGATATGTCGACGAGAAATCACTCTGCATCGATGTGACAGATTATGAAAATTATAAAGCGCACGGCATGTTCGTGGCGATATCTATATTGCGCGGGAAATTCCCAACCGACGATAAATCACAGAAAATCGAGGCAATAGAAAAGGGCAGGGCACAGTATCTGACAGGCGGGTCGGAAACGACCGGAAGAGAACTGAAGCAGTACAAGCGCGCAACTATGATACTCGGCAAGGCTAAGGTCATGGACAGGCTATTCAATTACATCTGCAGAAACTGCAAGGGACCGAAATCGAAGGGCAAGGGTTACTATGGCACCTACGACATCACTTTCGCCGAAGGCAAAGGACTGACCTTGTCAGCCAGTTATTTCGCCAGGGGCGGAGCTAAGGCAAGCCTTGACGGTCGGGAATTCCCGGGGCCGCGTTTTGTTGTATCGTTTTTAAACAAAGCTTACAAAGGCCGGCTTACTCCTATGGATGACGGCTATGTCATGGAGGGCAAGGCGGCTGGCTTTGACAGACTCATTGTCAGGGCCGGCGTATCATATGCCGACTATTTTCAGAGTCTGGCAGGGGATGAAGCCGGGCTGAAAGGACTGCGGCAGCTGGCACAGGATGCCGAGAAAATCAAAGACCAGCGCAAAGGGTACCGCAAGAAGGCGGCCCACGACTGGAAGGCCGTAAGGGCAGCTGACTACAGGTATAAAATGTGGGAATTTTATACTGAGGACAGGAAGACTGAAATCAGAAAACTACATGAGGCTGGAGACTATAAAGGCCTGAGAAGGGCTTTCGGCCCATATACTGACGCCCTTGAAGAGGCGGCGGAGAGTAACATAGTATTTTCATTCGATGAGGAAATGCTTGATATTTACTATGATATGATGGCTCATTTCGGTCTGAACAAGCGTATGGACGCAATGATACAGGGTATGCCGAAAAGTCATGAAAAGAAAGTTGAGCAGGAAAGAGAAGGTGGCTGCCATGAATAGAATGCAGGAATTTTTGTTTAATGAACTGATCGTGGTAAGCGATATACTGAACGCCAGAGGAATCAAATTCTTCCTTGGCGGAGGCAGCGCTTTAGGAGCTGTGAGGAATGGCGGATTTCTGCCATGGGATGATGACATAGATCTGTACATGACCAGAGACGAGTGGATCAAGGCCAAGCCTGTATTGAAGGCTGAACTGCCTGAGCGCTACGCATTGCTGGACAATGACGATTATCCACTTTACAACAGCCCGATTTTCAGGGTGGAGGATAAGAAGACGGCCACGTTCTTCAGGTCGAGAGTGGCTGACGGTACGCCTCACGGCATTCCGGTGGATATACTTATACTTGATCCTATTCCCACCGATGAGGATGAGATCACGAAATATTATAAGGATTTCTGGCTCTATTGTGAGTGCCTGGCTACTAACTTCGTCGTGGCGAATCCTAAACTGGACGGCAGACTGCTTGATGAGTCTCTCTACGAGAAATATCAGGCGAGAATGGTCAGCGAGGGACGCGAGAAAGTATTAGCCGAGTTGTCACAGAAGCTCTTCACATATCCTGAGGATAAATGTGAGAACTACCATCTCAGGTGGGGAGTTCAGTGGCTGATATTCCCTAAGAGTGCATTCAGCGAGCAGTTGTACATAGACTTTGAAACCGCCAGAATGCCTGTCGCCGGTGATTATACCGCTATGCTCCAGGCCAATTTCGGTGACACCTGGATGATAGTGCCTGACAAGAGTCAGCAGATCACTCATCCGATCATCAGCAGTGAATTCGTATCCTATGAGGAATATGAAAGATGCTTCGAAGGTGATCTGACCCTTTACAACGATCCTAAGAAGCGCCTTGAATATAAACTATATAATATAAGGGAGTATTTTCTTCAGAACCGCATCGCCACAGCCAGAGACTACTATGACCAGAAAGCTCTGAGCCTCATAAACAGTGCCGGAGATCCAGAAATCGCTCCATGATCCGGAGCGCGTAAGAATGAATACTACTTTACCACCATACTGTGTAGTTTGAAGCAGATGACGATTTCCACCAGGCTCAGTGCCAGAGTCAGGAGCATTACCCACAGAAGCTCAGCCCGCAGCATTATCAGTGATGCTGTGATGTTGAATATAGCGGCTGCCACCTTCCGGGCCATTTCCATATATATGAGGGCCGCCTGTTGGTTGGATTTCTCCGTATTGTTCAGGATCAGATTCTGCATGTATGTCCGGAAGGGGTCGCGGATGGATAGCATAATCACGTAACCTATGGCCATGACGGTGAATTTCACCGCCGCTCCGTAAGGTAGGTAAAACCCCAGAACAAGCAGGGCTACCGACACCATAAGAAGCCAGGCCAGACCGCGCACTACGTTGCCTTTGTACCTGACATAGATGGGGCTGAAGACCATGTTAGACATGATCCTCGCCACACGGGAGACCGCAACTATGAGTGTCAGGCACGTGGCCGTCTTAGATACAGAATAGAAGGTCATCATGTCCTGCTGGATGAACAGCTTGCCGTTGCACTGTCCGCTGTCCAGGAGGGGATAGTACAGGGCGAAGGCCAGAATAGCCATCAGAACGAATTTATTTTTGTTGAGTTTTTCTTTGGAGTCATTGATGTGCTTTCTGCGGGAATTTTCCGAGAAGTCCCGCACAAAAAAGCTCATGCCCAGGCACAGGACGCAGGCGCCGATGCAAAGGTACATGGGCAGGTAGTGGTTATAATTGAATAGCCAGGCTGCCACGAAGGCTATGATGGCTGTTACGACTGAATATACTGTGCTGGCCTGATTTCTTATTCTGACGAATTCTTCATCGCCCAGGTGGAGGAGGCTCAGATTGTTTTTAAGTATGGCGCTGTCCATATTTCTGAAGGATATGGATATTTCGAATATTATTTTTCCTAAGACAATTACCAGGTATGAGGTGCCGTAGGTTATGAGAATGGCTCCGGCGAGCATCATCATGACGCCGGCTCTGACGGATCTGGTATTTCCTATTTTACTTATGATTTTCAGTATGGGCATCTGCAGGATTATGCTAGCCACCAGAGATATGGTGGTGAGAGATACGATCTGAGAGGCGGTGAGACCCTTGACCACTGTCAGCCACAGGGTATCTATAGCTACGAAAAACAGCAGGTCCGCGGAGAGTCCGCTGAACCATGGGAAAATTTTGTTACACCTCTTTATAATGTCTCTACTCATATTAACATCTTACGATTGAAACCCCCTTTTGTCAAATGATTGGCTGCTATTAAAAAATCCGTTGAAGTAATTTGTTCTCCATGTTAAAATCAA
>NZ_SNXO01000036.1 GCF_004362975.1 Aminicella lysinilytica
TATTTTGCCTAAAACTCAAGTTATTGACTCCACCCGCATAGCAGGTGGATTTTGATTCCTCGCCTTTCGGCTCGGAATTGGCCGCTAAAGCTACAATAAAACTGCTAGGTCACGTTCCCGTGGCATAGCAGTGTTATTTTTGTGTTATTTGATGCACTATTTATTCTTATTTCTGTCTTTTCTGTGATTTCTGTAGGCGTAATTGCTTTCCTTTTTCTCCAAGGGCCTTTTCTTATGCATGCCGTTATATATGATTATGCCTAAAAGGCACACGGCCAGAAAAATAAAGAAAATCAGTCCAATTGGTCCGAATCCTGCAAATCCACTGTATAAACTCATTAATTATCACCTCTTGCTATTCTTTCCTTGCACAGTTTTTTATCCCTGTACATTTCCTCGTCTGCTATTCTGAATAAATCGTCTGCATTGTTGACTTTCTTCGACGGATAAATAGCATGACCTATACCTACTGAAAGTTCAAATCCATAATTTACTGAACTATTGAATACATCAATGTTCTCTTTGATCTTAGCCATGTAGTTCGCGACAGCCCTGGTTCCAAGGTTCTCCAGAATCACAACGAATTCGTCGCCGCCATATCGTGCCAGAAAAGCCGAAGAATTTCCAAAGGTCTTCTTCAGTATATCTGCCATAAAGACCAGTATTTCATCGCCCTTATCATGACCAAAATCGTCATTTATTATCTTGAAATCATTAATATCGATCATAATCAGAGCTATGGCTCTGTTATTTCCCACCATAAGCGAATTCAGGTAATTATCCATCTTCCCCCTGTTATTCAATCCTGTGAGAGCATCTATAGATATTGCCTGGCTCTCTATGTCCATGAAAATCATCAGCAGTGAAAGTGTGATACACGGGAAGAGAAACGCTCCTCCGTAATTGAGCATCTGCAATATGCCGCCTATCAGTGGAGGTACTATAAACAGTGCTATGGCCAGACATTCCTTCCTTCTTTCCAGCAGGACTTCCCTGTGCATCTTTATAAGACCCAGAAGTGAAGTTCCCATAAGATAAGCAAGCGTGATCACTGCTAGCGTATCTGATAATGGCCCTCTGTGGTAATAATTACTACTGTCAATGTAGAACACCCAACTGGTCCATGGACTTGATAAAGTCAAGGCAGTTATTATGATAACCGGTATGGTTATCAGTGGTATTCTAGTTTTATCGGGTACCTTCTTATGGTAAAGTCTATAGGAAACGTAATACAGCCAGCTTATAGTAATAAGTATCTGTATAACAAAGTACACTATATTCTCGATGTATCCTATATACCAGAACGCTTTTCCCGGTAATCCATTAGTAGCCCACATGAAAATATCCGAAACAAGCAGGATCATGGTCAATACCTGCACCCTTCTCAGAAGATAGAAATCATAGGAAAAGGATAGCTCTCTTTTACTGTTATAATACATCAGAAGTATTGTACATAAGCAAAAAAACTCTATTCCGCAATTAAACAACTTAGTCTGGTCGAGACTCAATTCAAACATTTATAATTACCTTTCGCCTAGCCCTTAGTATAGTTTCGGCCTCAGTCCATTATACACTAATGAATGATTCCCTTACAATCTTTTTTTATCTGATGTTTATATTACCATTTCGTTTCTTATCCTTGTACATTTCCTCATCCGCATGTTTGATGATGGTTTCCACTTCAACATTATCTGAAACCGGACCGGAAAATACTCCCATGCTCACAGAAAGAGTAAAAGGTTCATCACGCCCATCCATCACACCCTCTATTTCCTGATGAACGGCTGATCTTAGCTTATCAATATCATTCGAATGTATATTTACTCCGGCGATTACAAATTCATCACCACCATATCTGCACAGATATGGCCTGCTGCTCACACATTCACATGACTTTTTCAAAGCCTCAGCAGCTAAAATCTATGCCTTATCTCCCATAACATGACCATATTTATCATTTACCTGTTTGAAGTGCTCAAGGTCTATCATTATTATTGTCAATTTTATTTCTTTATTACATAATAACTTATAATCTATATAGCTGGTCAATTCCCTCCTGTTATTCAGTCCCGTCAGCGCATCTACCTGGATCTGCCCGAGCTGTCCATCTTGAACGGCAAGGAAAACCATTACTACAGAAACGGTTATTCCAACCTGCGTAGTTGTCAATCCATAGAAATACATCTGCAGGCCACTGGCAATTGCAGGCGCAATAATGAAAACAAAATTGGTCAAGGGATTAGAAATTGCCAAAACGGTAAATAGAATCAAAGGCATAGAAATAACGAAATAAGTTTTTTTAGAAAAGAAAAGTCTGATTTTCATAAACACATACATCATCCAGCACCAGGCAATGATCACCAGCATTTCATCATACATCAAATTGCTCAATTGTATAATTACCCAAGCGCCTTCAAATACCTGACCTCTGCACACTCCTGCCACTATGTCAGATGCGCAGAACAATATCACTGCCACCCTATCACACAGGATCCTATCTCCCAACGTGGCCGGGCTCACAAGCATGAACTATCTATATCGCACATCTGGTCTTACATAATTATACAACGAAACTTGTTAGTTGTGTTAATTTTCTGTTAATAATTATAAAACCTTGCCTATTGACATTGTCATCAAGAGATGTATTATTTTATCGAGAGGTTTATTCAAATGAGTAGAAACTATAAAATATCAATATTTCTATTGTCCCTGATTCTTTCTGTTGTAGTCTTACTATTGGTTTTCCCTGCCGTTATTCAGGTCAGCAACAGTGTCGTTTACGGTGCAGACGACCAGCGTGAAGCGGCCCACGGCATGAATTTCGTAACCAACCCTGTGACAGGGGAATCCTATATTTTCTGGTCCGATCAATACGACAGCGGCTCAGATTCTGACGGTGACTGGACCCATGACATATACTATCAGCAAATATCCCTCGACGATCCCCAGATCACCGATAAACACGTGCTGATCAGCGCTCCCGAGGCCCAGGAGCCTGCCAGCGTTTCCTGCACCTCTGACGGGGAGTTTTTTGTGACCTTTGAGGATGGCAATACCAAAGGCTACGGCGGGCTTTCGCAACGGTACGCGACCTTTGACAAAGACATGTCACCGGTAAAGGCCTACCCGCAGACAGTTGCACTGGGCGGACATTCCGGCCACGGCGCATGCACATCGAACAAAATGATAACCTTTTGGAGTAACGAGTGGGTCGACGGCGGCGGCGTTGATAACCTTGGCACGGGTAAAGACGTTTGCGTTACATCCATGAACTACGATGGAAGCAAGGCCAGGACTCTTAAACTGACAAAAGGCAAGACAAGAGAATGGTGGCCTATAGTCACCGCTTCCAAGAGCAACGTCCTGCTGGTCTGGCAGCGTTATATCAAGAATCATACCTATTCGAATGTATGCTACGCTGTCTATGATCCGTCTACAGGCAAATTAAACTACAGAGGTATTCAGGCATTGAAGAACATCAAGGCAAAATATTACACATATAATGCCGTTTACCTTAGGAATCTCAATCGGTATGTCATCAATATCACTACCAGTAATAATAAAAGCATCGTCCTGCTTCTTAACAGCAGCGGAAAAATAGTTTATAAGAAGACCGGCCTGCCCGCCTTTGCAAGAGAAGCATCGCCGGCAGTGCTGACGAAGACCGGCGCGGATACCCTTTGTTATGCTAAATCACCGTCAGGAGCTACCTTCCTCCGTGTGACGAAGAACGGCATACGCTATGTCGGCTCAGCTAAATCAACATACAAATGGGGCTACCGTGGAACCAGCGGCTTCTATACTAAGGATGGAAAAGTTGCCTGTTTCGCATCCCTATCAAAAGATCGCGTCGTACTGAAGAAATTTAAAAGCGGCGTAGATTAAAATATAGCTTGCTAACTACTCACACATAAGATGTAATTATTTTACGGTTATTTTGATTATTGAGTAGGAGGCATATGATGAAAAGAATAATGAAAAACATTGTTGCGCATGCATTGGTTATCACGATGATGGTTTCATTGATTTTGATTTCCAATCCCATAAGTGCAAAAGCAGCAAGTACCTATAGTTACACGAAAAGCTATGTATTAAATACAATGAAGCAAGATCCCGCTATGTTCCTGCAAACGGATTATGCCGTTGGTTTATACACAGTGGGTAAGATGGGTTCCACAGTTAGTTCAGACATTAAAAATAAGGCAGCTGAACTAACTGCCAATTGCAAAAATGACAACGAGAAAATAAATAAGATTGCTCATTGGGTTGCGGATTATATTACATATGATTTAGCTTATTCGAATAATGCGAATGTCAATGATATATTTGTTTCAAAGAGAGGCGTATGTTCCGCATATGCCAGATTGTCGTATGCAATGCTGCAATCCCTGAATATTCCATCTACATGTTTGAAGTATACTAAGACAAGTCCCGGCCATGAATACAATATGGCATATGATGGAAGTAGATGGATAATATATGATGCAACATGGATGAGATCAACAAATGGTGAAAAGTATTATGATATGTCCTGTGATTTTTTGTTTTCTCTTAAATCCCATGGATTGTATTCTGCGATAACGCCAGTCTATGACCAGACTCCATATTTTAAAGGCGATTCTCAATATATAGAAAAATTTAATACCATATATCGCATACCTTATGGTTCAACCATAACCAACTGGTACATGTCTAGTGGCAATAGAATCGAGACTGATCATATTACTTCCAATGCGGTAAGCCTAAGAACAATGGAATTACCTAATATTAAGAAAATAAACGTGGATCATTATGAATATAAATCCTCCTTACAATATGTTATTCTGGATTATTGTGAAACAATAGAGTCCGGAGCATTTAAAGCATCTTCCCTTAAAGAGGTGGTTGTTCCTGCAACTGTAAAAACAATTGGTGAAGATGTATTTTCAACAAGCAAAAATTTCAAAGTAAAATGCCTTGCTGGTACAGTGGCAGAACAGTATTGTATCAAAAATAAAATCAAATATGAAATTATGCAGGTTGATAACCCTACAACATCCATTACAATTAACGCTAATGATATATCCTATTCAGATAGTAATAATGTAACACAATTAAGCGCTCAGGTAAGCCCTTCAGGGGCTAGTGCAAATGTTGCATGGTCAGTAGAAACACCGTCAGGTACTTATGGATTTGCAAAGATCACAAAGGATGAGAAGTTAACTGCACTATATCCTGGAAAAGTAACATTAGTTGCGACAGCAACAGATGGTACAGGCGTTCAGGCGAAGAAAACTATCAATATAGTTAAAAAGAGTGCGGATAAGACCGTGAAAGAGGTAAGCATATCAAGAACAAATTATACCTATCGTGGTGAATACTGCAAACCTAATATAAAGGTTACTAATTCCGAGAATAAAGCCGTTAGCAGTAACTATTATACAGTTACTTATTCGAATAATAAAGATGTAGGTGAAGCAACAGTATCTGTTACCTTTAAAGGGATATATGCAAATAATGCAAAGGTTGTGAAGCATTTTTCGATTGTACCATTAGGAACTAGAATATCTAAAATAAAAGCAACACCAAAGAAATTGATTTTGAACGTCAAGGCTCAGAAAACACAGACTTCCGGTTATCAAGTACGTTATTCTACAAACAAGAATATGAAGGGAGCAAAGACTATAACAATAAACAATAATACGAAACTTTCAGTATCTATATCGAAATTAAAAGCCAAAAAAACATATTATTTACAAATTCGCACATACAAGAATTTGTCCGGTGAGAATTATTACAGCAGTTGGTCACAGACATATTCAAAAAAGACAACAAAGTAGCGATATATCTTAAAACCCCGAACAGATTTAAAAGCAGTGCAGGCTATAAAATAATAGTCATGCACTGCTCTTATGATTTTTTATTTTCTTGTTAACAGAGTTATGCACTCTGTATGCTTGGTCATTGGGAAGTTGTCAAAGGGTTTGACATAGGTGATCTCGTATCCCAGTTGTGTGAACAGGGCCAGGTCCTTCACCAGAGTCTTGGGATTACATGATATGTAGACTATCTGAGGCACGGCGTAGGCCGCTATCTTCTCTACAGCCTTGTCACCTATTCCCACCCGAGGCGGATCTACAACTATAACATCAGGCATTTCTTGACTGGCAGACAAGGTCTCGAATACATCTCCGCAGATGAATTCACAGTTTTCTATACCGTTAACTTCGGCATTTTCTTTAGCTGCATCTATACTTTCCGGTACTATTTCTATGCCAATGACATGGGCTGCACGCCTTGCCATAACCTGACTTATAGTCCCGGTTCCACAGTAAAGGTCAAATACATTTTTACCTGAGAAATCATCTATAAGTTCTATTGCCTCACTGTAAAGTCGTTCAACGGCCTCAACATTTGTCTGAAAAAACGAGAATTCATGAACCTTGAATGTCAGGTCGAAAATTTTCTCAATATAGTATTCACGTCCGTATAACATGCGCAATTCCTCGCATGTAACTTTATCTGCAACAGAATCATTGATAGTGTGCATAATGCCCACTATGGTATTATTCAGAGACAGGGCCAGGAGCCCTTCCTTCCAGGCTTCCTCCTCAAATTCTCCCTGAGAAGAAGTGACTATGTTTACCAGAAGTTCGCCGGTACGTTCACCCTTTCTGATGACCAGATTGCGCAAAAGCCCCGTGTGACGGCGCTTATGGTACTTGACATATCCACGTTCTGTAGCAAAATCCAATGTATAGCGCAGGATCACATTAAAGTCCTGGTCAATGATCTGGCAATGGTCTACAGTCGTAACTGACATGAACTGTCCAGGCTTATGCATGCCCAGGCAAAGTGGTCCGTCCTTGACCATATCTCCAAAGGTATATTCCATTTTGTTACGGTAAGCATAATGGTAAGCCTCCGGACAGCCTTCTATACTGTCGAATTTGTCAGGTTCAAGCTCTGCATGAATAAAAAGTCCACGCACTTCACCCTCTTTGTTAGAAAGCTGATATTCATATTCTACGCCCTGATAAGAGCAGCCTCCGCAGTTATCTGCATGGGGGCATCTATTTAAATCCGCCATATTTTTCGTAAAACTCCTTTTTAAATTCTGTGAATCTGTCTTCCTCAATTGCTTCTCTGATCCCCGCCATCATATGAATGAGGAAATGCAGATTGTGATTGGAAATAAGCATAGCCGACATCATTTCTCCGGACTTCATCATATGTCTTATGTAGGCTCTGCTGTAATTTCTGCATGTATAGCAGTCGCACTCCGGATCAAGCGGAGTGAAATCTCTCTCAAACTTAGCATTCTTGATATTTATACGACCATGGCTGGTGGTTGCCAGACCGTGCCTGGCTATTCTGGTAGGTTCCACGCAGTCGAACATGTCCAGCCCACGCTCCACTCCCTCAAAGAGGTAATCCGGCGTGCCTACGCCCATTAAATAGCGAGGTTTGTCCTCAGGCAGAAGATCTACGCAGTCATCAAGAATGTCCAACATAAGTTCCTTTGGCTCTCCTACAGACAGTCCTCCGATCGAATAACCCGGCAGGTCCATATCTACAATGCGCTCAGCGCTTTCACGACGCAGATCCTTATACATTCCGCCCTGCATTATGCCGAAAAGTGACTGACGCTCCACGTCCTTATGAGCTGCCTTGCAACGTTCCAGCCAGCGGCAGGTACGTTCCATAGAATCTTTGATATATGACCGGTCAGCAGGATACGGCGCGCATTCATCGAAGGCCATCATAATATCCGAGCCCAGTGCGTTTTGTATCTCCACAGCCTTCTCAGGTGAAAGCATATGCCTGGATCCATCGATATGACTTTGGAAACTGACGCCCTCCTCGGTTATTTTTCGAAGCTGGCCCAGTGAAAATACCTGAAAACCGCCGCTGTCAGTGAGTATTGCCCTATCCCAGTTCATGAATTTGTGAAGACCGCCGGCTTCCTTTACTATTTCATGGCCAGGTCTCAGATACAGGTGGTATGTGTTGGCCAGAATGATCTCAGCCCCCATATCTGCCACCTGCTCCGGCCTCATAGCCTTAACGGCTCCCTGAGTGCCTACAGGCATAAAAACAGGCGTCTGTATATCGCCGTGTGGCGTGTGTATCACGCCTCGGCGAGCGCCTGTCTTCTTATCCCTATGTAAAAGTTCATAAGTTACTGCGTTTGTCATCTGTTTCTCCTATTTAACATAATTAATTATCATAAATCAAACTACGTGTCAACTATTCAATCAGCATGGCATCCCCATAACTGAAAAATCTGTACTTTTCATCTACTGCTACCTTGTAGGCCTCAAGTATCTTTTCCCTGTCGTAGAGCGCAGAAATAAGCATTATAAGCGTCGATTTAGGCAGATGAAAGTTGGTGATAAGGGCATCTATTATCTTGTACTCGTAACCCGGATATATGAATATCCCAGTGTTTCCGTGGCCTGCCTTCACCAGATATTCTCCGCTTGCATCATCCTTATATGCCGCGCTTTCCAGTGTCCTCGTAGATGTAGTGCCTACAGAAACTATCCGGCCTCCGGCTTTTATAGTCCCATTTATTACATCAGCCGTCACTTCGTTAATGAAATACTCCTCGAAGTGCATATGATGATCTTCTATTTTTTCGCATTTTACAGGCCTAAACGTCCCGATACCCACATGTAAGGTAACATAGGCCAACTTGACACCCTTGGCTTTCGCTTCTTCAAGTAATTGGTCTGTAAAGTGCAGACCCGCCGTTGGAGCTGCAACTGACCCGTCTTCTCTGGCATATACTGTCTGATACATATCTTTGTCTTCGTCATTACTTTCTCTTTCTATATAAGGCGGCAAAGGCATCTTGCCAAGCTCCTCCAGGCGCTCCATGAAGATACCCTCATAGTTGAATTTCACCTTTCTGGTACCGTCGCTGCCGTAACCTATAACGTCCGCCTTGAGCTTGCCATCGCCGAAGGTAACGCTGTCACCCGGCTTAAGCCTGCGTCCCGGCCGAACCAGAGACTCCCATTCATCCCCGTCGATCCTTTTGCTCAAAAGGAATTCTACGTGGGCTCCCGTGCCGTCTTTAATGCCGTAAAGTCTGGCCGGAATGACTCTTGAATCGTTCATGACCAGGCAATCCGTGGGCTTCAGGTATTCAAGTATGTCGTGAAAATGTCTATGTTCTATAGTCCCATTTTCTCTGTTTAGGACCATGAGCCTGCAACTGTCTCTCTGCTCCGCAGGCGTCTGTGCAATAAGCTCCTTAGGTAAGTCGTAATCAAAATCTTCTATATTCATTAATTTTCTCCGTAGTTATAATAATTTTATCTGTGCATCGTTCTGGTCGTCATCGTTATCTGCATCACGATCGTCACTATATGGATATTCCAGACCCATATGCTTATATCCCAGGCTAGAAACCATCCTGCCCTTCTGTGTCCTGTACAGGAGCCCTGTCTGTATGAGATATGGTTCGTAAGCATCTTCTATGGTTACTCTTTCCTCGCCAATAGACGCCGCAATGGTGTCTATGCCCACCGGACCTCCGTCAAACCGCTCGATGATAGTGGAAAGTATCTGCCTGTCCAGCCGTTCAAGTCCCAGCTCATCAACTCCGAGAGCTTTCAAACCTTCTTCTGTAATTTTCAGGTCGATGACGCCATCTCCCCTGACCTGAGAAAAATCTCTCATTCTCTTTAACAGCCTGTTAGCCACTCGAGGTGTGCCCCTGGAACATTTAGCCATGCGGTCTCTGGCATCAGCTTCTATTTTGATTCCCATAAGATCCGCCGACCTCTCTATTATCTCCGATAATTCGTCGGGCCTATAGACTTCGAACTTGCTTATTACGCCGAAACGGTCGCGCAAAGGCGCTGACAGACTGCCTGCCCGCGTCGTAGCCCCTATCAGGGTGAATTTTGCTATATCCAGCCTTATAGACCGGGCCGACGGCCCTTTGCCGATGATTATATCCAAGGCGTAGTCTTCCATAGCCGAGTACAAAACCTCCTCGACAGAGCGGTTGAGCCTGTGGATCTCGTCGATGAACAAAACGTCATTGTCGTTGAGGTTCGTCAGGATAGCCGCCAGGTCGCCTGCACGCTCTATGGCAGGCCCCGAGGTTATCTTAATGTCCACGCCAAGCTCGTTGGCTATTATTCCGGCCAGCGTAGTCTTGCCTAATCCCGGCGGACCGTAGAACAAAACATGATCTAAAGGTTCTCCTCTGAGTTTAGCAGCTTCGATAAAAACCTTCAGGTTGTCCTTAACTGTGCGTTGACCTATGAAATCTTCCAGCTTCTGAGGTCTCAGGGTTATTTCCTGTTTTTCCTCAGTAGTGCCGGCGTTAGATTGTGTAATTCTTTCTTCTTCCATAATGTCCCCTTACATCATATCTTTAGAGCGCGTTTGATATATTCCTCACATGGCAGTTCATCATCTATGACCCTTCCTACAGCAGTCTCTGCCTCACTCTTACTGTATCCAAGAGTTATCAGTGCGCTGACGGCCTCAGTTCTCTCGCTTCCAAAGCTGAAGGACTGCTCGCCTGAGGAAACAGACGACAGATCTCCGAAATCCCCGACCTTGTCTTTTAATTCAAGTATTACTCGTTCAGCAGTCTTTTTACCGACGCCGCTGGCGGCCTTTATAGCCTCCACATCTCCGCCTGCAATAGCACGCCTCAGTTCCATGGCTGGAAGTATGCTCATTATAGCCATTGCTGCCTTCGCTCCAACTCCATTTACAGTTATCAGCAACTTAAACAGGTCGAGTTCTTCCTTTCCATCGAAGCCATACAGGCTCACATCGTCTTCCTTTACGATCATAGCAGTGAATACCTTAACTTCATCGCCTTCAAGATTCTTGTATAAAGGCGAATTCGCCGGCAGGTATACCAGGAATCCTACGCCTGAAGCCGATTCAATGACTGCAGTACCGTCTGTAAGCGGGTGGAATTTTCCTTTAATAAATCTGATCATTTACCCATGTCTCCTTATTTCAATATCTGACGCCTGGCCCTGTTGCCTGCGCAATGACCGTGGCAGATAGCTGCAGCCACCGCATCAGCCGTATCATCAGGTTTAGGTACCTCTTTCAGATTGAGTATTGCCTTGACCATAGCCTGGACCTGCTTTTTATCAGCACGACCATATCCGACCAGGGCCTGCTTGATCTGAAGGGGTGTATATTCATTAACTATTAGTCCGCCGTTGACACAAGCCAATATGGCTACGCCCCTTGCCTCTCCCACATGTATGACTGTCTTAGCGTTATTATTGAAGAACAGCTCTTCTATAGAAGCCTCCTCCGGTTTATATTTTTCTATTATAGCACAAAGTTCAGAGTACAGATGTGCCAGTCTGAGTGGCATTTCCGTCTTGGCTTCTGTAGTCACAGCGCCATAATCAACCACTTCGAAATGATTTCCTTTCAGGTCGAGAACGGCCCATCCCATTATAGCATATCCCGGATCGATTCCAAGTATTCTCATAGTTATTATCTCCTGCCTTACTAGTGATCACGCTTAAGTAAGTATACCACAAGACCGGCGAAAATCGTCGGATTTTCCCATTTTTTCATTGTTTATTTTTTCTGAATACTATGGTATAATAATGCATGAATAAGTAGTATGTAACAGTTGATGTAACAATCGATCGTATGGAGGGGAAAATGCGTTATTCTAGACAAAATAAGATACTCGAGCTCATAGCCAATAATGAGATAGAAACTCAGGAGAAACTGGCTCAGATGCTCAGTCAGGACGGCTTTGAAGTCACCCAGGCAACTATTTCGAGAGACATCAAGGAGCTGCAGCTTATCAAGGTGCTCTCCTCAACAGGGAAGTATAAATATGCGGTAAGCACTCGTCACGATGCTCCTATATCAGACAGATTCGTCAAGATATTCAGAGAGACTATAATTTCTTTCGCATCGGCACAGAATCTGATAGTGATCAAGACATTATCAGGATGCGGACCTGCAGCCGGTGAAGCTGTAGACTGCATAGGATTACCTCATGTAGTAGGTAGTGTAGCAGGTGATAATACCCTGCTGCTCATAGTAGACAAGGAAGAAAATGTAGAAGACATACTTTCTATATTCAACAACATGCTGATTATGAGGAACAAGAATACAGGAAATGATTGATCACATTAGCATTAACAATTTTGCAATCATAGAAAATACGGAAATAGATTTTGAGAAAGGTCTGAACGTCATTACCGGAGAGACAGGCGCAGGTAAATCAATTGTTATTGAAGCCGTGAGCCTCGCTTTAGGTAGTCGTGCAGACTCTTCTTTTGTTCGCACAGGAGCAGGCAAGGCTGTGATACAGCTGGCGGCTACCATAGACGGAGCGGACCATGTCATAACCCGTGAAATATCAGCCGGCGGTAAAAACCTTTGCAGGATAGATGGACAGCTGGCTACTTTAGGTGAAGTCTCTGCCCTGGCGAGGAAAATCGCTGACATCCACGGCCAGTATGACAACCAGACTCTGCTGGATCCGCTGAGCCAGCTCGACCTGGTCGACAAATATCATATGTCCAGCATAGCGCCTCTCAAGGCAGAATTTACCAAATGCTACGAATCTTATAAGGTCGCAAAGGCTAAGTTAAACGACCTACTGTCAAGGGAAACTGAGAATAAGAGGAAGCTCGACTTTTATAAATATGAAGTGGAAGAGATCGACAAGGCTGATATGAAGGTCAACGAGGATGAGGAACTTACCGACAGGATCTCGGTCCTCCAAAACAGTGAAAAAATCTTCGATGCTATTGAAACAGCCTACACTCTCCTCGATGGCGACGAGGGTAATATTCTTTCTCTGATGGCCCTGGCGCAGCAATCACTGGAAAGTATACAGGATTATTCCCGCGATCTGACAGAAATCGGCAGTGGGTTCAATGATCTGTACTACAACCTTCAGGATATGACTAAGGCAATCAGCGATGTTCGTGACAGTACGTCATTCACACCCGGTGAACTGGATAATGCCATAGCCAGACTGGACACGATCGAAAAACTGAAAAAGAAATACGGTCAGACGACAGAAGATGTACTGGCTTATAGAGACCGGATAGCAGCTGAATTAACGCAGATAGAGAACTTCGATGAAATCAAGGGAGAGCTTGGATCTGAGTGTCACAACGCCCTTTCTGCACTAAGATCAGCTTCTACTGAACTCAGTAATGCCAGAAAAGTCAGTGCTGAAGAACTCAGCAATGCCATAGAGACCGAACTTCACGATCTTAACTTTGACGATGCGCACCTGGTGATACAGATAAAGCCAGCCCCTGCCATCAGCTCTGACGGCGGAGATCTTTGTGAGATAATGATGACTACCAATAAAGGCGAGCCATTGAAGCCGCTTGCCAAAATAGCATCCGGCGGAGAAATTTCCCGTATAATGCTCGCTATCAAGAATGTCACCGGCACCTATGACAAAGTGCCTACTATGATCTTCGATGAAATCGACGCGGGAATCAGCGGTGTCACAGCCAGTATCGTTGGCCGCAAGCTTAAGCAGATATCCGGTGACCATCAGATAATATGCATTACGCATCTGCCTCAGATAGCTGCCACCGGCAATACTAATTACCGAATATACAAGGATTCAGACGAGTCGAATACATATACTCACGTTGAAAAACTCGATACTCATGAGAAGGTTCTGGAAATCGCCAGACTTCTGGGTGGAGATAGAGTAACCGAAACGACCATAAAAAGTGCAGAAGAATTAATAGAGCGGAGCTGAAGCCCCGCTCTTTCATTTGAACAACAAAACCGGGTAGCATATAGCCACCCGGTTTTGAATGTTTCTATCAGTATTATTTGGTGAATGATGCTGGTGTAGGGATTCTCTCCATCATCATGTTCATAAGAACATCTGTGCATGGAAGTTCATCTACCAGTTTAGCATCTGCTGCCGCTACGAACTTAGGCTCGTATGGTACGAATACTCCTCCGAGGACTTCGCCCTCTTCGCCGTATTTGTACATTGGCAGTGCATCGTTCATCTCAGCTGAAATGTCGAATTCATCTTCAAATCCGAATTCAACTTCGAATACATGAGCAAGCTCTGCTGCGATCTCCCAGTTGTTGAAGTCTACTTCTTCATCGATAGCCTTCTCAACAGGCATCAATCTGCGCTCAGTATTGGTGTATGTACCCTGAGTGCTTGCGAATCCTGTTCCCGGAATGAATACGTCAGCCTTAACTGCTGTATCTGTCAGGAATATGTCCGATACTCCCAGGAATTCAAGACCTGAAAGGTCAACGTCCTTAGGATCTTCTCCGAAGATCATCAGACCCTTGACGCCTTCCATTGCCTCAGCTCCTGCATATATACCCATATCAGCCAGACCCTGTGAATTGTTCTTAGGTTTAACTTCCAGTATTCCGTCACGTGGCTTGCCAATATGTCCGGATACCAGAGCAATTTCTGCAATCAATTCTGCTGCTTCAAATGACAATACATTCTGCTGGAATACGAACATGGCCTTCTTGGCATTGGCGTACATCTCAGCAACTGCCTTACTCTCGTCACATGATTCAACTCCATCGAGGGATTTTTTGAAATCTTCGAATCCTTCAACTTCACTTGTCTTGCCCATGTCAACCAGTGCTTTAGCCATTCTCTTCAGGAAATCAAGGTTGTTGTCAGCATCGATAACCTTAGTTGCGAAATCAAATCTTGTATCTGTATCAGGCGTATTGATTACTACTACCTGAGCGCCAGCTTCTGCAGCCTGTTTGATCTTGTTCCAGATAACTGCGTTTCTGTTCTTGATGAAACCAGGTACGATGATCACATTAGTTGAAAGCAGCTCGTTGATCGTGTTAGGAGAAGCCTCATGGCCCATTCCCAGAACAGCGTTTACTCCGCTCTTTCTCTTATTGAATGTGAATGTCTTAGCTCCGATCACATCTGCGAACTTCTTGATAGCATATGCTTCTTCATTAGTATATCTGTCTGAAATAGCAACTGCTATAGCTTCTTCACCATGTCTGACCTTAACAGCCTCCATCTTCTTACCAGCCATAACGAAAGCTTCATGGTAATCTGTAACTCTGAACTCGTCTCCATCCTTGATCATAGGATCTATCTCTTTGCCTTCAAGCAGTGAAGCATCAAAGCCCCATTTACCCTTGGCGCAGCACAGGCCTTCATTAACAAAGCCTTCCTTGTCAGGATTTGCTTTGATCAGCATGTCGCCGTATGACTCAAGGTCAAGCGAGCATCCTACTGAGCAGTATGAGCATGTAGTAGGAGTTACATCTGTGTCAAGCGGAATTTCCTTCTGGATAGTAAGTCTCTCCTGCAGAGCTCCTGTTGGACAGCAGCTTACGCACTGACCGCAGGATTCGCAACCTGATTCAGCAAGAGGCTTCTCCATTGTAGGTTTAACTACTGTATCAAATCCTCTGTTTACCAGACCGAGAGCTCCAACTCCCATTACCTCATCGCAAAGTCTTACGCACAATCCGCAAAGTATGCACTTGTCCGGATCTCTTACGATGAACGGATGATCATCCTCGAATTCTGTAAGGTTCTTATCACCGGCGAATCTTTCAGGCTCAACGCCATATTCATTAGCCAGTTCAACTAGTTTACACTCGTAATAGTCATGGCATCCACATTCCAGGCATCTGTTAGCTTCTGCTACAGCCTGCTCTTCAGTATATCCATCGAATACTACTTCTGAGAAATTGTCTTTTCTCTCTGCAGCTGTCAGCTGATCAGCAGCCTCTCTGCATAATTTCTCTCTATCTTCAAATGTCTTCTCTGTAATGTCAGTTCTCTCAACGAAGTATGGCTTTTCATATTTGATTTCTTCTCCGTCTAAGTATGAGTCAATAACCATTGATGCCTTGCGAGCGTCAGCTATGGCCTCAACTGCGATAGAAATCTTATCATTACCACAGTCACCACCGGCAAATACGCCAGGGATGCTTGTCATGAATGTCTCTTCGTCATAAGCGATAGCATTCTTTCTGGTCTTGTCGCAGTCGAAGATGCTTGCATCTACAGCCTGTCCGATGGCCAGGATCATTGTATCGATATCGATGGTCTCTGTCTTGCCCTTGATAGGTACTGGACGACGACGCCCTGACTCATCAGGTTCACCCAGTTCCATGCACTGGAGAACGACCTGATTTACATGGCCATCTTTATCTGTCTTGATCTCAAGAGGATTAGTCAGATTCTTAAAGATAACTCCCTCTTCCTCAGCTTCTTCGATCTCGATAGCGTCTGCAGGCATCTCATCCTTGGTTCTTCTGTAGATGTTGTACACCTCTTTAGCTCCAAGTCTTACAGCTGTTCTGCATGCGTCCATAGCAGTATTACCACCACCGACGATAGCTACCTTTTCTCCGAAATCTATGCTTTCATTTCTGACAACATGACGCAGGAAGTCGATTCCTCCGAGAACTCCTTCTGAATCTTCACCAGGACATCCAACTCCTGTGGATACCCATGCGCCGATTCCAAGAAGTACAGCGTCATAATCGTTTCTAATGGTTTCAAAGGCGATATCCTCACCGACCTTTGTATCCGGTATCATTTCAACTCCCATAGCCTGGATGATATCGATCTCATCGTCCAGTACTTCCTTAGGAAGTCTGTACTCAGGTATACCATATCTCAGCATTCCGCCGAATTTAGGCATTGACTCGAATATCGTTACATCATGACCCTTCTCACGAAGGAAGTATGCTGCGGAAAGACCCATAGGGCCACCGCCTATAATAGCTACGGACTTGCCGGTCTCATCATCGATTTCCGGTACATATGGTGACTCTGCAGCCAGATCCATATCTCCTGCGAATCTCTTGATAGTAGCGATGCTGATAGGCTCATCGATCAATCCGCGACGACATTTGTCTTCGCAAGGATGAGGGCATACACGACCGATTGCTGCAGGTAGTGGTATTCTCTCCTTGATCAGTTTGTTAGCTGTCTCATATTCGCCGTTAGCTACCAGACCTACATAGCCCTGGCAATCAGTTCCTGCAGGACATGCCAGTGAGCACGGTCCCTTGCAGTCGCCATTATGGTTAGTTATCAGCAACTCAAGGTTAGTCTTCCTTGATTCGATAACTCTCTCTGTATTGGTCATTACGACCATACCCGGAGCGATGGATGTAGCACATGCCTTGCAGAGTTTAGGGTTTCCCTCAACCTCTACTACGCAGAGACCACATGCTCCGTAAATGTTAGTTCTTTCATCAAAGCAAAGAGTAGGAATGAAGATGTCATTCTCCCTTGCAACCTCCAGAATCGTCTGTCCAGGAAGGCCGAATACTTCTTTGCCGTCAATATTCATTCTAAACTTATTCATAGTGATTCCTCCTTCCTACTTTCTGATTATAGCATCAAACTTACAATGTTCTTCGCACTTGCCGCACTTGATACATTTATCCTGATCAATAACGTGCAGACCCTTGACTTCGCCTGTGATGGCGTTGACCGGGCAATTCTTGGCACAAAGAGTACAACCCTTACATTTATCGGTGATCTCATAATGGATCAATGCCTTACATGATTTAGCTGTGCATGTGTGATTGTAGATATGATCTTCATACTCGTTTCTGAAGTATCTGATTGTTGATAGTACAGGGTTTGGAGCTGTCTGTCCAAGTCCGCACATTGCGCCGTCCTTGATCTTATTAGCAAGCTCTTCCAGTTTTTCGATGTCTCCATCTTCACCTTTGCCCTGAGTGATCCTCTCGAGGATCTCAAGCATTCTCTTGGTTCCGATACGGCAGTAGTTGCACTTTCCGCAGGACTCTTTCTTAGTGAAGTCCAGGAAGTATCTGGCCATATCGACCATGCAGGTGTCCTCATCCATAACGATCATTCCGCCGGATCCTACGATAGCGCCTGTCTTTACGATATCTTCGTAAGTTACAGGAGTATCATCGAGAGCTGCAGGAATGCATCCGCCTGAAGGTCCGCCCATCTGTACGGCCTTGAACTGTCTGTCGTTCTTGATTCCGCCGCCGATGCCGTAAATTACGTCTTTCAGCTTAAGTCCCATAGGAACCTCTACAAGTCCGCCCTTCTTGATCTTTCCTGCAAGTGCGAATACCTTGGTTCCTGTTGAAGGAGCTTTACCTATTTTAGCAAAGGCTTCTCCGCCGTTTTCTATGATCCATGCAACGTTTGCATATGTTTCTACGTTGTTGATGTTTGTAGGTAACTGCCAATAACCCTTAGCTGCAGGGAATGGCGGTTTAAGTCTCGGCATTCCTCTTTCACCTTCCAGTGAAGCGATCAAAGCTGTTTCCTCGCCGCATACGAATGCGCCTGCGCCGGCTTTGATCCTGATGTCGAAATGTTTGCCTGTACCGAAGATGTTATCTCCCAGGTATCCTTTTTCTCTTGCCTGATCCATAGCGATCTCAAGTCTCTTGATAGCAAGCGGATACTCAGCACGACAGTAAATGATTCCTTCAGTAGCTCCCATAGCGAAGCCGCCTATGATCATTCCTTCAAGAACTGAATGAGGGTCACCCTCCAGAACAGATCTGTCCATGAATGCTCCCGGATCTCCTTCATCTGCGTTACATACCATGTATTTTTCCTTGCCCGGGTTTCCCTTAGCTGCGTTCCATTTGAACCATGTAGGGAATCCTGCGCCGCCTCTGCCTCTCAGGTTGGAAGTCTTGATTATTGCAATTACCTCATCCTGTGTCATCGAAGTAACTACCTTCTTGGCTGATTCATATCCGCCAACTGCAAGGTATTCTTCAATATGTTCAGGATTGATAACTCCGCAATGACGCAGAACTACTCTTTCCTGCTTATCCAGGAACTGCTTATCTTCATCTGTAATGGCATATTCCGTTACAGGTTTTCCGCCCTTCAGATGTTCCTCTACTATTTTCTCTACCTTTTCAGGCTGTACTTTGACATATCTGGTCATGTCGCCATTGTCTTCATAAACATCTACGATAGGCTCCAGGTAGCATGTACCTACGCAACCTGTCAGGTCTATGTCAGCCTTGACATTCTGTTTCTCAAGCTGTGTCTTGAACTCTGCTTCTGTTTTCAGAGCACCGGTAGCTATTCCGCAGCTTCCCTGTCCAATTACTACTTTCATATCTGCACCTCCTAAGCCCTTTCTCTGATTTCAGCCAGGATCTGTACGACTTTGTCCTTGGTCAAGTTACCATAAGTTTCATTGCCGTCATTGCTTCTGACCATCATTACAGGTGCCAGTGAACAACAACCAAGACATGCAACGTTATTCAATGTGAACACGCCGTCCTCGGTAGTTTCTCCGTCCTGAATGTTCAGGTACTCGCAAACTGCTTCCTCGATGCGATCAGCTCCGTTTACATGGCAGGCAGTTCCCTTACACAACATGATAAGGTACTTGCCTATAGGCTGTAATCTGAACTGAGCATAGAAAGTTGCTACTCCGTAGATCTTAGCAGGCTTGATGCCTGTAGCTTCTGAAATATAATTGATGGTGTCAACAGATAAATATCCGTATATCTCCTGAGCCTGCTGTAAAATTGTTATCAGGCTTCCAGGCACCTTAGCGTATTTGTCCAAAACCGGGTTCAAATCCTTGAATTCTTCCCGTCTGGATGCGCCACAAGATTTTGTTTCACTCATGAATGATTCCTCCTGTTGCAAAATTAAACTATTACTAAAATATTATACTGAATTTTGGCACTAAAATCAATGATGTATACACATTTATTTATTCTATATACACATGAACCGAATTAGAATCAGCCGATAATCGGCGATTCATTATTGATACAGTTATATGATCGACTATGGTCTGGGCAGATGATCTTCGTCTTCCAGTAACTCTTTGACACCTTCATTCTGTCCCTTTTGTCTGTGTTTTTTTATAAGACCGCCAAAGTCTATCTCCATGATAAATACCGATGCGATCATCAATACTTCTCCCAGATAACCCCTGGCCGTCATGACTTCTCCTGCCAGTACGAATGCAGTGATCCCGGCAAATACCGGCTCCAGGGAGTAGATTATACCTACATGAGAAGGTTCTGTGTACTGCTGAGCTATCGGCTGAAGTATGAAAGCAAGTCCCGTGCAGAACAGAGACAGGAAAATCACAGCTGCCCATATGCCCGCCGTCTGTGGAAGCACAGGTCCTTCAAAGATAAGGCTAAGTATGAGCATTATAGCTCCTGTGACTCCAAGTCCCAGCACGCCCATCTGATAAGGATCAACAGTTTCCTTCCTGACAGCCTTGTCAACGACGATTATATCAAGAGCATAACAGATACCTGCGCTCAAGCTGAACAGATCGCCCTTAAGATGGCTCATGTTTAATGAAAAGTCCTCCTTAAGTGTCAATAGCATTATTCCAACCATGCAAACTCCCACCGCCAGCAGAATTTTCTTGGAAGCGACCTTTCTAAAGAATATGAATTCCATAATAGGCGTGGCTACGACCGTAGTAGAACAAAGAAAAGCCGTATTTGACAATGTCGTGTATTGTACGCCAAATGTTGCGCCTGCGTACACAACTACCAATGTAGCGCCTACGGCTATGCTGGCAAGTAAAGTGTCCCTGCTTACATTCCGAAACTTCTTATACGATAGTATCAGGGCCACGGCAAATGCTCCAAGGAACCTGTATGAATTCAGAGTAAATGCTCCCATTTCTTCAAGACAGATATCCATAAAATAGTATGACAATCCCCAGCACAGGGTTATCACCATCAACATCATGTCCGCTTTGACTTCTTTCTTCTTATCTAATTCCATTCTCCACCTATATTTCCGCTACGAATAATTCCAGAGCCATCTGTGCTCCCATTACTCCTGTGACTATACTGATATGAGTCCTGTATATGCCTGCAAGCATACTCCTGAGCTTCTCTAAGGTATATCTGTTATCGTACCTCATGATATTTCTGACTCTGTAAACATTGGCTTTAGTATACTTACTGATTTCCTCGGCCGTTCCCGGGCCATCTTCACTTTCCTGAAATTCCTTGACCTCATACATCAGTTCTAACTGAGATGCTATAGTGCCTATTATTCTCTGAGTATCGTAAGCATCCACCTGCAGTCTGTTATGAAGTACTTGGAAGGCCTGTTTCTTGTTATTACCGCTTATGCCGTCTATCAGATCGAATATGAATGTGTCATTGTCTCCTGAAACGGCTTCTCTTATATCTTCCTCAGCAACTACGTTCCCCGAGCTATGAGCTATGACCTTCCTGATATCGTTTTCGAAATTGTAAAGTCTGTAATCACTTTCCTTATTTCCATATCCTGTAGCCTTTATTAGCTGGCTCATCAGATATGAACTTATCTCTACGCCTTCATTTCTGAACCGCTTGGCCGCAAAAGAGCGCAGCTCTCTGTCAGACAACTGCACGAAGTCATAGTATGTGCCGGACTTTTTTATTGTGTCTACAATAACTTCTTTACTGGCAACTTCTTCAGCAGAAAACACTACAACCGTTTTCGGATTGATGTTCTTAAGATAATCCGCCAGTTTTTCCAGCGACTCGCCGTCAAATCCCTTCGGCGTGTTTTTGCTCGTTAATGGTTTATAATTCCTGACCCACACTACTCTTTTATCAGACAGCATGGAGAATGTCTCGCATGCCTCAATAATGCTGTACGGGTCTGCGTTCTCATCTTCAATGACAACATAATCCATTTCTTCAACAGCCGGATTTACATATTTCTTCCGGATCATATCGACTGCCCATCTGACAAGATACTGCTCCGGTCCATACATCAATATGACGCTGCCGGTCTTATCGCCCTTCAGCTCAGAAATAAAGGTATTGAAACTGCGGTCTACCTGACTTTTCTTTGCACACATACTTCTAACTTGCCCTTTCTGTCTATGAAGCCTACAGCTCCATTTAAATCAGTCCTGAATACCATTATACCTTTTTTAGAGAGTTTTTCAATTACTTCATTACTTGGATGGCCATAATTGTTTTTACCCACGCCTATAACAGCCACCTGAGGATCCACTGCATCCAGAAATTCATCGCTGGAACTGTATCTGCTGCCGTGGTGACAAACCTTGAGTATATCGCATTTCAGTTTATTGCTTCCTCTATAATGGTCTATCAGCGCCGCCTCTCCTTCACTTGTAATATCGCCGGTGACGAGGATAGTCATATTCTTTTCCCTCACCTTGAAAATCAGGCTGAAATAGTTCTCATCTTCAGAATCCGTTTCCGCTTCCAAAGGCCAGAGGATTTCTATGGTGCATGTGTCAGATACCCTGATGGTCTGGCCTGCCTTACCCTTTGTGAGCAATTTCCGCACGTTAAATGCTTCCTTCAGCTGTTTCAATCCCAGGTAATGATCTGTATGCAGATGCGTTGCCATTGCCAGGTCTATATCACTGCACCCGTTTTTCAAAAGGTATGGCTTGAGCACCTTCTCACCCACGTTATAATTGATATTGCCGCCTCCGTCTATGAGCATATCCGTCCGTCGTCCATCCTTGATATGCAGGCAATCTCCCTGGCCTACGTCAACCATCACCAGGTCGGCTTTGTTGAAAGGCGTGTCCGTTTTAACAAAAACTATCATGGCTATGGCTACGGCTGCAGCAAAAAATCTGCCCACGCTTTTCCAATCCCTGCGATGGCAATAAACCGCAAAGGATTCAGAGGTAATGAAAAAGGCCAGCATATATATCAATGCCAGCGCCCACAGTGGCGGTGACGTCACCGAAACCGCAAAGGCTCCCTTTTGTGACAGGAATCCATTGACATCTATCATCAATTGCGAAAGCCCGCCAATTATATCCCCCAGGAACCAGCAGTTTCCTGCCATCATTGTGAGCAGCAGGCACCCAATGCCCATGGGTACTATAATTGAAAGAAGATACACTATCGGCACGTTACATATGAACGATATGAGCGGAACGTAGTTGAAAACATAGGCTATGTACGGCATCATACCAAGTTGCACTGCCAGAACAGCGCTCACGCTTTCCGGCAGATATCTGCTGAGAAAAGGCTGGAGAAATGATATGGAAACTACAGCAAGGAACGACATCTGAAATGAAGCGCCGAATATGACCCAGGGATTTTCTATCAGAACCAGAACCGCCACAGCCCCAAGAGCAGTAAGCAGGTCATATCTGCGGTCCAGATAGTCACCCAGAGTTATTATCATCACCAGTGCCACAGCCCTTATAACTGAAACTGACCACAGAGTCAAAGTTCCGTAAAATCCCAGAAAGCCAATAAAGCATGCCGTGGCTACAGCTGACTTCCGTTTTTTCGTGAGAGACCTGTATATACCGAAGATGACACCTACGTGGAGACCGCTTACGGCAAGAACATGAGCTGTACCGTTGGCTTTGAAGTCCTCATACATATCTTCATCCATAGATTTGATATCCCCAAACAAAACTCCTCTTATGAGAGACTTCTCACTGTCTGAGCATCGCAGCTTCCCCATGAAATCCTCTCTTATCCTCATAACGCTTCTCTTGACGCCATCCCAGCCTCCCCCGTTCTCTGTCACGCGAAAAGACTCCACATTAGCAATGTGACTGATTTTGAGGGTCTTTAAATAAACGGCGTAATCAAATGTCCCCGGGTTGGAAGCTGACTTCGGTTCCTCGATTTTGCCAAAGGTCTCCAGCACCCTTCCGGTAAGCTCCCAGTAATTATCTATATTATGGTAATAAGATATCATAACATGTTGACGTCCGGGCCCTTCTACCGGCTTGCCGTCAACGCTGATCACCCTGCATCTCAGCTTATACTTTTCATCCTCTATCCTGTCGATACGCTGGACCTTGACGATCATAGCATGACCTTTGTCTGAATCCATGGATTTCCCGGCATCGAAGGTGGCGTTTTGTGCCATTAACAAAAAACATCCTGCGCAGTACATGACTATGCAGAAGAGACAAAATGCAGCCTTTGCGCGCAAATGCCCGGCAAGAAAATATATGCCGGCCAGTGCCATGGCCAGAATTATTATGGCGTAATAACTTCCCATATACCATGAGACTATGCCCGCCATCATGGAAAATGCAGCGCCCAGTAGTTTTCTTCTCATAAACTCCTCTCAGGCACCCAAACAACAATTATATAATATACCATATATTACCATTTA
>NZ_SNXO01000037.1 GCF_004362975.1 Aminicella lysinilytica
GTTGTTTCTACTCACTAATTCCATATTCAGATTTTGAAAGCACCTGTTGATGCTTTATTTGTTGTACTCTCTTTTACTTCAAAACTATTTTAAAGTTTTTTAGTTTTTCTATTGACTATTCATAGTTGGTCTCCTATCCATTTTCATTCTTCTACATTCTTCCAAGAATTACCTTCAATATCCTTATGCTTATTGATGAAGGTAAATTGTAAGAAAAAGTATCTATTCGTTGTGGAATAGTTGTAGTATCTCTGCCATTATTCCCCCATCTAAACCAAGGAACTACATCTTTCCAAAGATGATCATGCCATGTTACTCCAAAATTATATGTTCCGATATTGCGAGGGTCATTTACAATTTTTGTTCCACTATGATTAAAAACCACTTCTTTGTGCCCCGATTGAGAAACATACTTTAGATTCTCATGCCCCTTTGATTTACCGAACTGATGGCAAACACTTTTTAGTCTTGAATATCGATTATATCCCCATCTTTTTGCAACTTTTGCCGTTTGTGGTAAATTGGTGTTGTACTTATTTCGTGAATAGTGTTTTTTCTTATTTGGTATTAATTTAGTTGCTTTTTTTATCCACTTAGGCACCCATCTTGGTAATTCGATTTTTAAGTGCCCACTCGGATCTGCTGCGTTTATCGGATCCCCTGCGCAGTATGCGTACAGGTTCCATTGCCCTGCGTCATTGGTCTCGCCTCTGTAACTATCCTGGGAAATGAAGCTGGCCGTCGCCGGATCGTAGTATCTGGCATTCAGATAATATAGACCTGTCTCGCTGTCAAGTATGCCGCCTGTGTAGCATATTTCATTGTCAAAGCTCGATGTAACCGTTGCAGTAGTATCTCCAAAGTCTGTGTAAGAATAAGCAGCGGCTATTGTGCCGTCGTCTTTCACTATTCCTTCTGTGCTGCCCTGAGCATCCAGCATATAGCTGTAATAATCGTCTCCGCTGTATGCTCCGATGATGTTCTCTCCATCGTACAGGTTCGTAGTGATCGCATCGCCTTTGGCCATGCATGCCACCTTGCCATTGATGTAATAGTAGTTCTCAGCCGTTCCATTGACCGTTTTCTCAAGACGAATACCATCCTGATCATATACGTTGTCCTGTGCCATGGTCACACTGCCGCCTGTAGTCACCTTGGCCTGCGTCATGTTACCGTCCACAGAATATGTATACCTGGTGGTCTTGTCATTGGTCTCGTCCACTGACTTAGACAGGTTCCCCCGTCCGTCATAGGTATTTTCAGTCAACGAATCTGCAGTCTCCTCGCTTGTAAGCTGATCAAGGCCATTGTAACTGTAGGTCGTCGTGTTTTCTCCTTCGGTGACTGAAGTCCTGTTCCCTGCGGCGTCATAGCCGTAAGTGGTTTCTGCTTTAGTATCACTGCTGTTATGATCCGTCCTGGCAGAACCTGTGAGCCTTCCGTATGCATCGTAGGTATAGTCTCTGGTCTCATTGACTCTGCTGCCGCTTTCCGGAAGGTTATTCACCTCTGTCCTCGATGTTATGTCATTGTCCTTATTGTACGAATATGTGTACTGGGCAAGTAGCTTGCTGCTGTCTCCATTGTCAGTATACTTCATGGACAGGGTCCTGCCGAAATCATCGTAGGTATATGTCTTCCCTGTATATGTGGTCTCGCCCGGCTCGCTGTAGTCCTTGATACTGCTTGTCCTTCCAAGGGAGTCGTAGGTTATGGAACGCACCTGACTGCTTCCGTCCGACACGCCCGTAAGCCTTCCAAAGCTGTCATATGTATAGTTCAGCGTGTTCACGCCTGCTGCGGACGGGTATTCTACTGATGACAGATTTCCCTCTGCATCATATGAATATGTCGTTGTCTGCTTGTCTGCGTCTCCGCATTTCACAGACTCTGATATTTTTCTCCCAAACGAGTCATAGGTATACTCGCTTGTGGAACTGAGCGTTCCTGTCTCGCTGCTTCCGGAATACTTTTCTGCCTTAGTCAGATCCCCGCTGACAGTATATGCATAGATAGTCTCAGACTCAACATTACCGGCATCCTTATGGCATGTCTTTCTGATCATACGGTCCGCCTTGTCATAGGCATACTCGATGTATGTGCCGTCATCGCAGCTCTCTTTTATGAGGTTTCCTCTGCTGTCATAACTGCGCTGCCTGTTTATCTGCAGACCGCTGCTATCACCTGCCTTATCCTGAGTCTTCACTGTGAGCCCTGCGGCGTTGGTTGTCTCTATGATCTTCTTTCCACCGGCGTCCGTTATTTCTGTAGTATCGCCGCCTGCTTTATTGCTGGTGTAAGTCACTGAACGATCTACGCCGTCTCCTGCCACATCTATAGTCTTTACTTTTCCGCTCTCATCGTAGGTATAGCTGGTGACCTTTCCTTCTCCGCTCGTTTCAGATACAACATTCCCTGCGTCATCATATGAGATATGGGCCGCTATGGAACCATCTCCCACAGTGTATTCGCCTCCTGTTACAAGCGGTTCTGAGACAGTATCCGTATTTTGGCCCTTATCATCGTAAATTGAAACTGTGAGACTGTGTTTATCGTCTACGGTGTTTCCCGTATATGCAGCCACATTGTTTCCGCTCATATCGTAAGTATAGTCCGTAAACTGGTTCCCCGCAACTTCTTTTACTGTGTTTCCTGAAGCATCCACATATTTTTCCAAGACTACAGTACCGCTGCTGTCTGCTACAGACTCCTTTCTCAGTACATCTACGGTCTTCTCGCTTATGCCATTTCTGATAGCGACCCCGTAGGCAAAGCCATATGAAGTAGACGATGTCTGAGCGGATGCGCCACTTCCCGACTTTACTGTAGATATATTACGGTTCATTGCATCATATGTATAGGATGTCGTCATGCCGCGTCCATCGGTCTCGCTGATCAGCGTGCCATTCTCATCATATATCCTGGTATCCGTCGTTGTCCCTGCATCTTCTGTGGCTGTCTCCGTTGCTGTAACTCTTCCCATGTAGTCATAAGTATATTTAGTCCTAGTCTTTCCATCTGTGGATGTTTGTACTCTTCCCATGCCATCGTAGGTGTTAATACTATCGGTCTTAACATTAGCGCTTTCCGTCTGTTCGGACTTTACATTGCCTTGGTCATCATAGTCTGACTTCGTAGTTTGAGTCGTCTTGGTGGTTACCGTATCCTTTACGGTCTCCTCTACAGCATTGCCGTCCTCATACTCCGTTTCCGTCACAGTGTCCTCTATATTATCCGTCTCACTTATCTCGTTTCCGTCCTCGTCATATTCATAGTCCATGTCCGTAGTCAACGTACCGTCTTCTCTGGTCTCTTCAGAGGTCATAAGATCTTCGTCATTGTATTCATAGCTCGTCACGGTTCCGTCTGAAGATGATTCTGTAAGGACATTATCGTTTACGTCATATGTGTATTCTGTATCTACAGATACACTTGCCGTCCTGTTGAATTTCACGATGCCGTTTTCCAATGTCTCATACTCTTTGATCGTACTGGTCCGGGCTACCAGATATGGCCTGTCCGCATAGTATGCAGTAGTGGTCTGGTTACCGGCCTTGTCTGTCTGAGACAGGACTCTGCCGTCATCTGCATCGTAAGTAGCACTTTCTGTATATATGGTACTTCCGGCGCTGTTCCTTCCTGTTATCTGAGTTTCCCCATCGCCATATGTAAGCGATGTCTTCTCGCCGTCAGGATATTCTACGGAGACGGCTTTACCGCCTGCGTACTCAGCAGTATACAGGTTGCCTTTGGCGTCATATATCCTGTCCATGCCGCTTTCACCGTATCCATACTGCCATGTCGTATGCGAAAGAATACCGCTGCTGTGTGTCACGCTAACTAGCTCGCCGCCTTGCTGCTCATATGAAAGTCCTGTCCCATCCGGAAGATCTATACTGGAAAGAGCATATCTGTTTTCTCTGTCATACTCTAACTTCAGTGTCTTCTGTCCACTGCGGTCCTCGTTTGATACGACCTTTACCAGTCTTCCGATCGCATCATAGACATTGACTACTCTGCATCCGTTAGGTTCCTCCGTTCTGATGAGCTGCCCATACCTGTTGAACTTGTATGTAGTATCATCTTTTCCTGTTATGAGATACCCACTTCCTTCTTCGGTCAGGATATAGTCTTTTGTTTCATCACAGGCGTATGTATCTCCCGCCTTGATGAATCTGAAGCTGCTTCCATCCGAATCGACGAAATATGTGTCTGTGCCCTTTGTATATATCTCCTTATGATACGAGTCGCTCCAGCCCTTGCCCAGCATGGAGTTTCTGCCTGCCCTGCTGTTATATGTTCTTTCAAGACCGTAATCCAGCTTACCGTTGGATAATTCAAAATCCGTCTGTGAATATCTTAGATTTCCTGTGCTTTCTTCTATACTGCCGGTCCCCGTAGGTGTACTGAATCCGAATTCCGCGAGATAATCCCTGCTTCCTATGGTATTTGCAAACTGCGATACCGTAACTGTATTTTCTACAGACACCTCGTTACTCTGTTGTGTCTCAGGCACGCTAGTGTCTGCGCCTTTTCTGACGGCTACTATCTTGTAATAGTATGTGCCGTTTTCCAGTATTTCCTTGTCTATATATGAAGTACCCGCTATATCATCCTTGAGAAGAGTATCCCCTGAAGGTGTGAAATCTTGCTGAGTGCTTCTATGTATCTGCCACTTCACCTTCGAAGAGTCATATCCATTTGCTGTCCACGACACTATATGTTTCCCGTAGTACTCGATACAGGACAGATCTGTCGGCACAAAATCCGCACCTGTTGCACTGGTGTCAGCATAATATGACAGAGTAGTCACATCGCTTTCGTTGCCAGCCTTGTCTATGGCTTTTACATATATGTCATATTCCCCTGATCCAGACGAGAACACCGAGGACGGCAAAATGAAGGAACCATCCTTGTCGGTTCCCATAGTCTCATAATTCTCGCCATCCATGCTGTACTTTATCTCTTTAAAACTTGCATCGGAAATGTTCCAGAATATTTCCGGAGAAAGATTCTTCGACGGTATCAACAGACTCGTTACAGGTGATATTGAAATACTGTCGATCTCAGGTGCATTCGTATCAAGGTAATATGCTACGTCCTCTTCTTTCGTGTTCCCGCTTCTGTCTGTTGCCTTGATAGTGAATATGTATTTACCCTCACCGGTAAGTTTGCCTTCAGGCACTGTGAAACTGCACTGCCCGCCTTCTGTTGCTTCATACAGTTTATCTTCTTCAAGATAGACCTGACACTTTTCAAGATCCCCATCAACTACTGTCCAGGTTATGTCAGGACTTTTTTCGCTGGAAAATGTATCCATGTCTGTAGCAGGCGTCGCTGATGCATTAGATATGACAGGTGCATCTGTGTCCGCATAGTATTTTATGACAGAAGACTCACGTGTATTTCCAGCCTTATCGTAGGCTACGACCTTTATATCGTGTTCGCCTTCGCCCTGGAGCTGCCCTTGTGAAAGGGTGTATGAACCTGCACCTTTCGATGTGCATTTCCCGATTTCCTCTCCATCCAACATTATGCTCACGTGAGAAAAGTTGTCATCTGACGCATTCCAACTCACGGTTGGAGTGATATCCCCGGAATTGTTTTCCTTTGTTGATTCCGGCGACACTGACACACCTGTGAGCGAAGGCAATGTGCTGTCTACACTCACGAAGGCTCCTTTACCTGTCCCCTTGATTCCGCCCGCGTCGATCCCACGGATATATACCTTGTACCTGCCTTCTGGGAACGAACTGCTTCCCGGTATCGTTACGTTTTCTCCGTTGCTTCCTGTATATGATGCGGCCAGATTAGTGTATGGAACATATGTCTCATTTACGATAGCATCGTTCTCATCTACTGTGGCCACTCTGTACTGTACATTGGCTAGGTTTTTGGATTTGATGCCCGCCCAGCTCACCTTAATGTCCTCGCCGCTCTTCACCATGGCCTTCTCCGCAGTCACAGATGAGGCGATAGTCGGTCCATCATAATACACCACAGTCATCTTGGGCCTGTAGTCTGATGCCGATGTTCTGGATCCGTAAAATTCAGTGTATGTATGGCCTGTCTCCGATGCGTTGCGTAGCTGAAGTCCATAATTGCCGTACTTATTTGCCGCTAGGTTCCTGGCGAATGATCTGATATCCATATTGCAGGCATGGTGTGCACTGCCATTAGTCTTCACATCGTCTATGACACCTGGAAGTATGGATGGAGAATTGTTCCACGTTACCTTTGACGCGCTCCAAGCTTCGCCTGCTCTATAAAGTCTTACGGTCTCACCGCTGTCACCGTTTCCTGTTTCATACATCGTCAGCTTAGCGCTGTCCACATATTTACCCTTTATTTTACCTTGAAGTTTCTCGAAGCGCAGATATGTTCTGTATGTACCTGTGCTGCCATGGCCTACAGGCATGACTTTGGTTCCGCTCGAATAGTAATTGGTCGAAGCACTGGTGGAAAGTGTGTAAACATCAGTCACCTCGTCGCTGCCCTTCCATGTAGTCGAAGGGTCTACCGTTACAGGGTACTGCCTTTCCTTGGAGTTGAGATACTTACGGCTCAGAGTCATGGTTATATACCATGTACTTTCTTCGTCGCCTTTTGTCAGACTTGTCTTTATATCCTCTGAATACGCGTCACCCGACGCGTCATTCATGAATGGTTTCTCTATATTCGCAGCCAATTCGCCCGTCTTCTCGTCAACGAGAATTATGCTTCCATCTTCTGCCTCTTCTGCCTTGAGTCCCTTCAAGTTCAGTTTGTATTTCAGAACATTGCTCGAAGGTTTTTTCTCTATGATGGTGTTTTCCTTTATTCCATCGCTTTGAGATATATACTCATATGAAACATTACCGCTGTCGTAAACAGCCTTGACCGTCTTATTCTTTACTTCTTCATAAGGCGTAGCAACTTCTTTCTTGTTCAGTTTCACTTTAGCTTTTCCTGCAGACGCAGAGACAGGCGTCATGCTTACGCTATATCCATCCTTCTCCATGAGGATAGGCGTATCTTCAGTTACACTTGCAGGAATGTACTGTCTGCTGTCTCCTTTATTGTTGACATAACTGTATCCGTCAAGATCTTTCCCCTGTTCACTTTTCCCATCCTTTACGGACACGAGTGTCGGGTCGTAGTCTGTCAGATCTCCGTCTTCATTCTTGTATCTTACCTGACTACCATAGAACACTGTCATCTTAGCGTTCCCACCAAGATCAAATGTAGTCGACGTCTCGGTGTTTTCTTCCTTGATGGCGTCGCTGCTGTCTACATTCTCCGTGTCAACTGTAGCTGATACGCTTTTTGTTTTCGCTTTTTCTGTTCCGCTGTCCTCTGCAGCGAATGCCATCGTCGGCATCATGGCCGTGATGACTGTTACACATAAATAAACAAGCAGTAAACGATTTACTGTTTTCATTCTCTTTTCCTTCCTCTACCAAACTATAACTGAGTTAAGACAATCTTTCTTTTGTCTGATCTCGCTTGAAAAAAATATACATCACTTTCTCAATAACTCACTTAGTCTATCATGATTTTTTTATCTTGACAATTTGTATTTTCAAAATATGCTTATTTTTTTCCAGGGGTCTCAGGGGCAAGGCCCCTGTATTAACTGCGTGAAGGGGTGTGTACTCCTGAATGCTTTGCATAACTGTTGACTGTTGATCCTCGCATATAACACGGGTTGCAGGATCAGCGAATTACTGGCCCTGACATATGATGATTTCGAAGATAATGCTATGAGCGTAAACAAACAGGTGATAAACAGGCCTACATTCAAGCAGGGTGAGAAAACCACTTACAAAATGGATATAGATACTCTGAAAAGCCCCCTCATCCTATAGAGTCATCCCCTTAAACCATGAAGTCATCACTGAGCTTGAAAAGCACAGGACGTGGCAAAAGATGGATATGCTGAAAAGGCTTTCACACTTACAGACATACCTTCGGAACGAACCTGTGCCGCAAAGGCGTAGCTATCCAGATAGCCTCTTCTCTTATTGATCATGCCGACATCAATGTCACTGCGAAATACTACGTCGACGTATCTCAGGACGAAAAACAACAGGCCGTAGATCTGCTTTCCAGCATTGTTAACGAATAAAATAGTGTTAAAATAGTGTTAAATTATAAAAAATAGCTGCTTTATCAAAAAATGTAAAACCCTGTAATCATTGCGATTACGGGATTTTTGGTGCGCCACGGGGGACTTACGCGGAGGGGACTATCCCTCCGCCGTTCTACGCCGCCCCCTTCAGGCGGCTTGAACCGCTCCCTACTCTTCAGTCCACCGGACTGTAGAGCTTCACGGTCGCGCCCTTTCGGGTTCGAGTCCCCATTCCATGTGGCGCAATAAAATAACGGGGCAGACGATGTCTACTCCGTTATTTTTGGTGCGCCACGGGGGACTCGAACCCCCAACCTACTGATTCGTAGTCAGGTACTCTATCCAATTGAGCTAGTGGCGCTCAATTCGTACTTTTCTATTATATATAAGATAGTGGCGTTTGTCAAAGAATAAATGCATTATATGCAAGAAAAGTTAATTGTCATTGATCTTCAAGTAACCAGTCAAGGACATACTTTTGTTTAATGCCGTTGTGAGATATCGGCGGATCATTATCCATTGTCAGCAGGTATTTCGGATTGTGATCCGTAATAGAGTCAAGTGGTTCAAGTTCACGTTCAAGTGTCTTTGGATCTCTTACCGTCAGCGCAACCTGATAATACTCAGTATTACCTTCATAGTCCTGAGTAGCAAAATCGACCTCCGCTGAGCCGACTTTCCCTATATATATTTTCATATCTCGCCTCAACAACTCCAGATAAACTACATTCTCGAGAACATGTCCCTGATCTGCCCTTCCAGTTCCCAGCAGGTAATAACGAAGTCCAACATCCGAAAGATAGTATTTTTCAAGAAGTTGTAAGTTTTCCTTGCCTTTTATATCATATCTTCCGACGCGATACATTAAAAGGCTGTCTGTAATACCATCTAAATAGTTTTCAACAGTGTGATTAGATATTTTTCGTCCATTACTTGTCATAGCGTCAGCTATCTTCTTAGTAGAACAAGTATTACCTATATTATCAAACATAAATTTAATAACGCTCTTAAGCATTGCAGGATCTGAAACCTTTTTGCGTTCAACTATATCATTCAGCACAACCGTATTATACAATCCGTCAAGGTATATTTGTATATTTCGATGGCTGTTCAGGGAAACAGTATACGGGAATGAACTGTTGTACACATAATTTCGATATAATTCCTCATGTGTCACTTGTGTTCCGAAAGCGCTTACATATTCCTTAAAAGAGAGCGGCAACATTTTCAGTTCCACATATCTTCCCGACAAAAGTGTGGCTAACTCGCCTGACATAAAGTAAGCGTTGGAGCCTGTTATATATACATCTGCATTACTTTTGATAAAAAGGCTATCTACCGCCTTTTCGTATTGATCTACGTGCTGTATCTCATCAAGAATGATATAATTCATTCGATCTGGCTGCATCTTCGACATCACATAGGAATAGAGAGCCTTATAATCGCATAAACTCTCGTTTTCGACATCTTCGAAATTTAGGGATATTATCTGCTCCGGCTGTACTCCGTCTGAAAGTAATTTCTCCCTGAACAGCGCAAAGACGGTAGATTTGCCACACCTGCGGATACCTGTAACTACCTTTATTATCTGTTTATTTTTCCATTCTTCAAGGAAATCTATATACTTAGGTCTTTGTATCATACCATCACTCCCATCATTTATGGAATTATAATACCACAAGCGTACGATTATGTCAATAATAGGTATTTCATTTCTAATTATATCATATTGTGCATGTAGTTGGAAATGCATTTCCAACTACCGAGAATCGGACCTGCATAAGTTATCGATTAACCCATAAGTAATAATATTATCACATAGTTATTGACTAAATTTTCAGTTAATTATATAATATGCATATATTGAGTTATGCAACAGGTTATTGCAATCAGCGGTGGAGAATTGCTTCCCACTTACAAGTCAGCGGTGGAGAATCACTTCCCGCTTATGAGGAGGAATTGCTATGAAAAGAATACGAATGTTAAGTGTAACTGCACTTTGTATGTTTTTGCTCATCGCCTTCATGCCGGCCATGACGGTCAGCGGTGCAACTATACAATTGCCCCGTGAAATACACGTCTATGTTGGCTCGAGTCAGCCCTTGCAATTAAGCGGCACCAGCAAGACGCCCAAGTGGTCATCCTCAAACAAGAATGTTGCCACTGTCACTTCCGGCGGCACTGTAGCCGGTGTAGGCGCAGGCACTGCCAAGATCAGAGCCAGACTCGGCAGCAAGACATATACCTGCAAGGTATATGTAAAGGATTTTGTTAAATACACTGTCAGTGTAAATAAAGGCAATTCCTACGCCACTGCTCCGGGCAATGTGACCACGTCATTCACCAGCGGGCAAAACGCAGATCTTGCTTTGTCCAGTTTCGGCATAAACAAGGCCAAGAGCGCCACTACATATAACCATCCCAACGGCATAGTCACCAACGGCAGCAAATTTGTCGTCTGCGACAGCTGGAACAACCGCGTCCTCATATACAACTCACTCCCGACGAGCAAATCGGCGAGTCCGTCGGTTGTACTGGGTCAGACAAGTTTTACCAGCAGTAAGGCAGGTTACAGCCTGTCGCAGATGAACTGGCCTGTAGGCGCCGCTATGACAAAAGATAAACTGTTCATAGCCGACACCCATAACAACAGGATACTGGTCTGGAATTCCATCCCGACTTCCAGCGGTACCCCGGCAGATTATTCAATAACCATGTACGGCAACGGCTCTCAGGACTACATAGAATGGCCCTGGGCTATCTGGACCAACGGTGAGAAGCTTGTCGTTACCAACACCAGATCAGGGCAGCTGCTCATTTGGAATACGCTGCCTACAGGGTCTGATTCCAAGGCAGATATCGTCATCAAAACAGGCGGCACGCCGCGTACTATCGTTTCAAACGGGACCTACCTGCTTGTAGGCGACCATAACATGGATCCGGAAGGAACAGGCTGTCGTGTATGGACATCATTCCCGACAAGCAGCAACGATACGCAGGATTTCAAATGTGCTATAGACGGAGACCAGCCGGGAGGCTGCATAGTAGGCAAGAAACTCGTACTGCTCAACTCCGGACGCATGTACATATACAACTCCCTGCCAAAATCAGCAAGTGCTTTGCGCAAGCCGAATCTGACCGTTGGCAACGGCATGTCCAACGACTTCAAAGACAAATACTATTACTTTGCTACAGGCGACTACAACCAGTGCCTCTATGCAAACGGCAGACTGTATGCCTCACTTTACAACTCTAACAAAATAATCGCATTCAAAGGTCTGCCTAAGAAGAAAACGTCACAGCCGGCCTTTGCTTTGAGCGGGACAACTACCAACAACACCCTCTTAAGCAACGGCCTGATCATGAATCCTAACGTGGCCACCGACGGAAAGAGTCTCGCGGCCGTGTCGGAGTTCGACTGGACCCTGTCCATATGGAACAAAATACCGAACTCATCGGCTGTCAAGGCTGACGTTGTTTACAAAATGGATTCTCTTATGACGCCTAACGATGTAGTCGTGTATAAACAAAAGCTCATCGTGGCCACGGATCACAGCCTGATGATATGGAACAAAATACCAACTAAAGGTCAGAAGTGGAATACTCTTGTCAGCGGCAAGATAGGCTCTGTGGTCATGAGCGGTATAAGCTCCATCTCTATGGATGCCAAACATTTCTACATTTCTGACAAGAAGAAAAACAATGTGTACATCTACAATTCGATCCCTGGGAAGACCACCAAACCGGCGGCTATCATAAGCGGCATCAGCGGTAAACTTACCAGCGACGGAGATACTCTGACTGTGGCTAGGACCGGTCTGGACGGCGGTCTCTGCAAGCAGGTACTCATTTACGACATCAGCGACCTTACGAATATCACCAAACAGACTGTAGACGGATATACTATCAACGGCAATTTCATCAACTTCAATGACGCTACGGACTGCGTACTGGCCGATGATGGCCGTCTCATGATATCCGACGCCAACAATCACTATGTGCTCATCTGGAACAGCATCAGCGATGCGGTCAATAAGGAAGAAGTAGCTTCTTACCTTGGTCACGGCAGCGATTATTACGACTCCACTCAAATACCTGGAGGCAACACCTTCAAGACAGATGTAATTGAGATTGCCGGTGCAGGCTCACTGTGCATGCCGACCTTCCTGGCCTATGACGGGAATTACCTGTGGGTAGGCGAGTTCAAGTTCAGCAGCAGGCTCATGCGCTTCAGCGGCAAATAAAACCGGCCGCGGCTGATAATATTACTTCATGAACATAACAAAAGGGGCATTCCGCCAGTGGGATCGCCCCTTTTAAAATCTTGATTTATTCGTCTTTCTCCTTGATGAGGCCCTTCTGGTATGCCTCGATAAGCTGTTTCATATCTTCTATCTGCTTGACTATATCTGCCCCCTGATCTGTATCCAGGACCATCATACGTTCAGGCAGAGTCTCCACTATTTTCACAGCCGGCGTCGTGAACACCTGAGTGCCGTCAGACTGCAGCGGTGAATATGGCTTATGCTCGGCAAGAGCCATGAAACGAGAGTTTGATATGAAAGTGTATCCGGCGATACCCGTCTGTTTCTGATAAGCCTTGGATATGCCGCCATCGATTACATAAAGCAGGCCGCCGCCCTTGATCGGCGACTCCCCGTCCTTGATCTTTACAGGGACATGGCCGTTGAGTATCTTGGAACGCGAAGGATCCAGGCCGAACTCCAGAAGTATCTTCACACAGGGAGCCGATTCTCTGATCAGACTGTAATACGGACGCGTATGCTCCTTGTGAGACGCCTTGTCCGCAATGAACAACCTCTCGAAAGTCGTCATTTTGTCCTTGCCGAAGAGCGGAGAGTTGCTGCCTTCCCAGAGATACCACATAATATCCCCCGAACGGCCAACCTCCTCAGCCTCGTCAGGTGCGAAGTAAGCTTTGCGCACTTCTTCATCTATATAGTCCATGAGAGCCTTACCGTGGTAATTACTGCCGTTGATAGGCACCTCCTGGAACTCGCCCTCCTCTGTCATAGGTATGCACCCGTGATAAAGGAGATTTCCGTTTATTTTCTTATACAGAGCCCCGTGGCTGAACATGAACCGTATGTGTTCCTGCAGTTTATCCGAATTAAGAATAGAAGCCTCCAAGGATTCCATGACTGCGTTTTCTTCCTCGGCGAGGGTGTACGGATCGTCGTGGTCCACCGTCGGCAGATTCATGTCCTGCATCTCATATTCCACGCCCTCCACAGTAACAGTGCCCTTTTCCCAGTTTATCTTGTCCAGAAGAAGGCGCTTCTCCATATTATATTCAGGATGAGCCATGACCCGCTGACCCTCCAGCTTAAACTGTATGATTGCCATGGCCTTATGCATCTTGGCCGCCAGAACCGGATCCACAGGATCGTAAACATTCTCGTCCAGAATGTGCGGCATGAATTTCTGACACGGATCTTCCCTGTAGACCTTCTCGGCAAAGGTGGTCAGACGTCTCAGGTTGATACCGTAGCCCACCTCCAGCATATCGAAGTTGTTGTAACTGATGTTCATGCGCAGGATGTTGCTTATGCATGCCCAGTTTCCTGTAGCAGCACCCATCCAGACTATGTCGTGATTGCCCCACTGGAGATCTACATCGTGGTAGCCCATGAGGAAATCCATAATGTCGTCAGGGTGCGCTCCTCTGTCCCAGATGTCTCCTATAATGTGAAGCTGATCCACAGCAAGACTGCTGATGGCATCGGCCATTTTAATTATAAAGTCCTCCGCCGATCCGCTCTCTACTACAGAACTGATGATGGCGTCGTAATAGTGCAGCTTGTTCTCTTCATCGTCAGCGTGAAGAAGCTCGTCCATAGCGTAGTCCCAGTACTTGGGAAGTCTGCGTCTTACTTTGGAACGAGTGTATTTGGTGGACACAGACTTGCATATCGTTATAAGGCGATATATCACCGTGTTACACCATTTATCGAAGTCCCGCTCGCTCTTCTTGCGGCGGGCTATCTCTGCCTCGGCGTTGTATATGAGAGCCGCCAGATCGTCTCTGTCAGTCTCGCTCAAAATGCCGCCGTAATATTCGTCGATTTTGCCTTTAATTGTACCTGACGCGCTCTTGAGCATGTGGATGAATGCCTCGTGCTCGCCGTGCAGGTCGCTCAAAAAGTACTCTGTGCCCTTGGGTAATGCAAGGATAGCGTTTAAGTTGATCATTTCTGCTGTCGCAGCTTTCTGATTTGGATAGTCGTTAGCCAGCAGTTCCAGAAATTTAATATCAGCCATTATCTCCTCCGTTAATCGTCTATACGCAATATGTTAGCGCCAAGATTCTTGAACTTCTTTACGAATTTCTCATATCCTCTTTCGATATGATATATTTCTGATATCTCAGTAGTGCCCTCGGCTACCAGTCCGGCCAGGACCAGGGCAGCGCCTGCTCTCAGATCTGTCGCTATGACCTGAGCGCCTTCCAGAGATTTACCTCCCTGAATAAGAGCCTTGTTTCCTTCAGTCTTGATGTTGGCGCCCATTCTGTTGAGTTCGGCAACATGCATGAACCTGTTCTCGAATACAGTTTCTATTACAGTGCTTGACCCCTGGACCGTAGTCAGAAAAGCCATAAACGGCGACTGTATGTCTGTCGGGAATCCCGGATAAGGCAGAGTCTTGATGTCTGTTGAGCAGAGCTCATTCCTGTCTGCCACTACATACATGCCCTCATCACCCATCTCAACCATGACTCCGCACTCACGGAGTTTGGCGGTAATAGGCTTCACGTGATCAGGGACCACATTCTTAATGAGTATCTCTCCCTTTGTTATGGCGCCTGCCAGCATAAACGTGCCTGCCTCGATCCTGTCAGGAATGACAGTATGCTCGGCACCCTTGAGCTTCTCTACGCCTTCTATCTTGATAGTATCTGTGCCGGCGCCCTTGAGTCTGGCTCCCATTTTATTCAGGAAGTTGGCCAGATCAACTATTTCAGGCTCTTCTGCAGCATTCTCAATGTATGTCGTGCCGTGAGCCAGAACTGCCGCCATCATTATATTCTCCGTAGCGCCAACGCTTGGGAAATCCAGATAAATACTGGCTCCCACCAGTCCGCCTTCCGGTGCTATAGTTTCAACATAATTATCCTTGGAAACCACCTCAGCTCCCAGGGCCTCGAATCCCTTCAGATGCAGGTCGATAGGCCTGGCACCGATAGTGCAGCCTCCCGGTTGATGGACCTTGGCTCTGCCTGTTCTGGCCAGCAACGGTCCCATGACCAGGAAAGATGCTCTCATCTTCCTGACCAGTTCATAGTCAGCCTCATTGGTAGCAAGATTGCTGCCGTCGAATTCCAGAACAGAATCCTGAGTCTGATTTATTTCCATGCCAAGAGAAGTCAGGATCTCTTTCATGACCTCAACGTCTCTCAGATCAGGAACATCCATGATCGTGCACTTGTCACCTGCAAGAATAGATGCTGCCATTAGCGGCAGCACTGCGTTCTTGGCACCGCTTATATATACTTCACCATTTAATGGTTCGCTCTTTTGTACTAAAAATTTAGCCACTTTTCCCCTCCACTTAGTTTACTACGAATAGTATACTAATTATCGACAAATCTTTCAATAGCACAAGAAAAAAACCTGCCGAAAAGCAGGTTAATTTTTCTAAAGATTTTTCATTTCCTCGATGCACTTGGCGCATACGCTCTTACCATGCACCAGCCTGATGTCATTGATATCTCCGCAGAAAATGCATGACGGCTCATACTTCTTAAGCATTATATACTGTCCGTCAACAAATATTTCCAGGGAATCATCTGTCTTGATTTCTAAATTTCTTCTCAGTTCTACCGGGATTACTACTCTGCCCAGAGCGTCAACCGGCCTTACTATACCTGTAGCTTTCATTTTCTACTCCTTCCACACGCCTCGGATCCCTTATTAACGGTTTCTCCTGCGCTGTCTGCTCTTTGGTTCAGTCGATTCTGCGTCGTCCTGATCCGAGCCCTTCTTAATATACGATATCGCTGAAGCTATGGCCTTGGCCATATTGGTCAGGGCCCCTATGAGACTCTGATTGCCTTTCATCGCCTTAGTAATATCCTCAACTGCGCCGGAGACGTCTCCGACTATATCATCTAACTGCGTCGCTTTATCAGAAGCGATGCCTGATACGACAGCTGCATCTTCCACTACCTTATTAGCGCTCTTCACCGTTGTTATAAGGTTCTTGGCCAATATTGCCAGATAAACTAACAGAACTAACAGTGCCAGCAATACCAGGCAAATCAATGTGTATTTTACGTCAATTGTGATCATATCAACCTCCTGTGTCGTCTATGGAATATTATATAGAAATTTCCAATAAATAGCAACCATTAATTTCTATATATTCCCATTATTTCTCGTAGATTTCAATTATTTCAGCCGAATATTCCCCATTCTCCTCTCTCACATGGAGAGGTTCGACTATTTCCAGCTGTCTGTTACCGTTTTTCACGCAGTGTATCAGCAGGATATTTGGCCTGCCGCCGGGCTTTCCGCTGACAAAACGCAGCTCTTTAGGCTCCATATGCAGTTCTCTGCAGGTCTGACATATGTCTATCAGTCTTGCCGGTCTGTGGACCATGTACAGGTCGCCTTTATCCTTAAGCAAACAAAACGCCAGCCTTACGAAGTCTTTCAGATCAGCCTTTGTCTCATGTCTTGCTATGGTCTTAGCATCGCTGCCGCTTGGTATGCCTCCCTCGGCCACCGTATAAGGCGGGTTCATAGTCACGGCGTTGAAGGTTTCCGGTCGCAAAAGTCCGCCTTCCGGCCATTCTCCGGCCGCCAGCTTTCTCACATCTCCCTGAAGGAAACTCACTCTGCCTGCAAGGTCGTTGGCCTCTATGTTTTTCAGTGCTATATCATAGCTTTCTTTCTGTAACTCCAGGCCGATTATCTCAGGCACCTTCGTCTTATGGGACAGGATCAGAGGCACTATGCCCGTACCTGTACCCAGATCTATGAGTCTTTCCGGCTTTTTCTTTCTGCCGTTTATACTCCTTGCGGCAAGATCCGCCAGCAGTACTGCGTCCACGCCGTAGCAGAAGGCTTCCGGATCCTGATATATCCTGATGTTTCCGAAGCCCGTGTCGTCAAGGCGCAGGCTCATACTATTTCCCGTCCTTTTTATTCGGTCTGGTACTTCTGTCGACCTTTTTCACCTGATCTCTGGTGAATGTGAATACGTCCGATGTCATCTTATCCTCGCCGTTGTCGCCGACTTCGCCTGTATATACTCTGACTCTCACTTTGCCCTGAAGGACGTCTGCTTCGATGACCTTGCCCAGACCTTCCTCAGTCTCGACCTTGTCACCCACATCAGGCAGCCCTTTGCGCAATTCCGAGTAAATATCGTTTTCATATTTCAGACAGCACATGAGCCTGCCGCAGACTCCCGATATCTTCGTGGGATTCAGCGATAGATTCTGATTCTTTGCCATTTTAATAGACACGGGTTCGAAGTCTGACAACCAGGTAGCGCAGCAGAGTCCCTTTCCGCAGGAACCAACGCCGCCAAGCATCTTGGCTTCGTCTCTGACGCCGATCTGACGCAGTTCTATACGCATCTTGAATACGCCGGCCAGATCCTTTACCAGTTCTCTGAAATCCACTCTGCCTTCAGCTGTGAAGTAGAAGATCACCTTATTATTATCGAAGGTGTATTCCACGTCGATGAGCTTCATTTCCAGGTTATGCTTTCTGATTTTCTCCTGGCATATTTCCATGGCCTTAGCCTTTTTATTTTCGTTCTCCTCGTGGCGCTTTATGTCCTTCTCATCGGCTATCCTTACGATCTTCTTCAGAGGTTTGGTCACATCCTCATCCTTGATTTCAGTAATATCAAGGGTCACTGTGCCGTACTCCATGCCGCGGGCCGTTTCGACTATAACGCCCTCGCCTGTTTTTATATCAAGATCCTCAGGGTCGAAATAGTAGACCTTCCCCGTGTTCTTGAATCTCACTCCTACAACTTTTACCATTATATTTCCTCCAGTTTTAAAATCAGATTTCTGATAGAATATTTATAAATAACGTTTCCCCGCAATTCTCTGCGGGAATCCTCTATATAACTTACGCCGTTAGATATTCTTTCCCGACCAAATGTATCGCTTCCATTTATCAGCATATCACCGAATACGTTTTCCAGTCCATCCAGGAATGCTTCGGCTTCTCTGCTGTCGCCTATCTTGCTATCCAGTTTCTTCACTATATCATAGAAAAAATCTCTGTTCCCGATCATCTCTGCGATCTCCCCCGCAAAGGCGACCATCTCGTTCTTGTCACTGCCTTCGAAATCTATGAGCCTGTAGGTGATGCACCTGGAATTTATAGTCGGAAGCAGATTGTCTCTGTTCTCCGATAATATCATTATTACAGTGCCCGGATTGGGTTCTTCCAGAGTCTTCAGGAATTTATTCTGGGCTTCTATGACCATATTTTCTCCACCGTTGATGATGGCAATATTTCTGTCTCCCCCTGTAGGCCTGGCCTTCAGATCCGACAGCAGTTCCTTTACCGCTGCCGTTTTAATGGAGCACTTGGTCTTCTTGTCGTTCCACACGGGCTCGATCATGTATATATCTTCGTAGTTATCATCGTCGATTTTCCGGCAGGTGGCACAGTGATCACAGCCTTCTCCCGGCTTTTCCCTGCACAACAAAGCCTTCGCAAATTCCTTTGCGAATCCCATTTTGTTCACGTTGTTATCGCCTTCGATAAGGTACGCGTGAGCCACTCTGTTTTCCTTTACGGCTGACGCCAGCTCAGCGGCCGCGTTGCCGTATTTACTGTATTCACTTAACGCCATTATTTATCCCTGTCTGCAAACAGTCTGTCCAAATGCCCTGCGATCTCGCGGCGCATGTCTTCCCTGCTGGCAGTGCCATCTATTGGAATGATCCTGTCCGGTTCATTCTCCGCCATCTTCCTGTATCCCTTATATACGCAGTTGTGAAAGCGCATCTTCTCGCTTTCCAGCCTGTCCTGATCCTGTGTGTCGATCCTGGCTTTGCCGATCTTCGGATCCACCTCAATGAGGAAAGTCACGTCAGGCATGCAGCCCATGACAGCGTATCCGTTGATCACCCTGACACAGTCTCCAAGTCGCCTTCCATAACCCTGATAGGCAATGCTGGAATCTACGAAGCGGTCGCAGACAACTGTCTTGCCAGCGTCCAGGGCCGGCCCGATGAGCTGGCTCACATGCTGAGCCCTGCTTGCCGCATACAACAAAGCCTCGGTCATATCGCTCATCTCGTTATTATCTTTATCGAGAATTATAGACCTTAACTTCTCACCAATATCAGTACCCCCGGGTTCTCTGGTAAAGACACATTCCATGCCCTTCTCAGCGAAATACTCCTTCAGGTATCCTATCTGTGTTGATTTACCGGATCCATCCGGACCCTCCAGGGTAATAAACAGTCCCCTTTTCATGCTTGCTCCTAATCAGTTATTCTTGGATTCTTCAACCAGAATTTTTACAAGAAAACGCGTAACGTATGCCATAGGCAAACAAAGTAACACGCAAAAAACTACTTTTAAAACTATCATATTGCGCCTACCTCCTTTGCTGGCTATTATTATACCATAAATACACTGTTAAAGAAAACATTTTGCTATTATGCTATTACGGATTGGTATTAAGCGATTGGGTGGAACGGCGGCCGCGATTGACCGGAACGGCCTCCGCGCACATATATGACCTGATTCCCAATAAATAGCGCGCGGTCCGGCGCCAGCGGCCAGCCTATTTCACCGCCGCAAAGGCTGCATCCAATGCAGCTATCAGATCATCGACTTTTTCAATGCCTATAGACAGGCGTATGGTATTCGGTTTGATGCCCTGATCCAGGAGTTCTGCCTCGCTCAGCTGTGAATGAGTCGTGCTGGCCGGATGGATGACCAACGACTTCACATCGGCCACATTAGCCAGCAGCGAGAATATGGCCAGATTATCTATAAACTTCTTTGCCGTGTCGGCGTCTCCCCTGATTTCAAATGTAAATATGGACCCGCCGCCATTAGGGAAGTATTTTTCATACAAGTCGTGGCTCGGCTCCCCCTTCAGAGACGGATGATGCACCGCCTCCACCTGAGGATGTCCGTCCAGGTATTCAACGATTTTCAGAGCGTTTGCCACATGTCTCTCGACCCGCAATGACAAAGTCTCCAGCCCCTGCAGGAACAGGAACGCATGGAAGGGTGACAATGTCGCGCCCGTGTCCCGGAGCAGAATTGCCCTTATATATGTCACGAAAGCCGCCGGGCCTGCCGCCTCGGCAAATGATATTCCGTGGTAGCTTGGATTCGCCTCGGATATCCACGGATACTTCCCGGACGCCGCCCAGTCGAAGCCGCCGCCCTCGACGATGACCCCGCCGATAGCCGTGCCGTGGCCCCCTATAAATTTTGTTGCAGAGTGGACCACTATATCCGCGCCGTATTCGATCGGCCTGACCAGATAAGGCGTCGCAAAAGTCGAATCGACTACCAGCGGCAGTCTGTGGCTGTGGGCAATGCCGGCGATAGCCTCGATGTCAGCGATGTTGGAATTAGGATTTCCCAGGGTCTCGACAAAAATCGCCTTGGTATTGTCCTGAATGGCTGCTTCTATGGCCGCCAGGTCTCCCGGATCCACAAATGTGGTGCTGATCCCGGCTGACTCCGGCAGGGTGTGGGCCAGCAGATTATATGTGCCGCCGTAGATGGTCTTGGATGCCACAATGTGCTCGCCGGCCTTTGCCAGGGCAGTAATGGCGTAGTTGATGGCCGCCGCCCCGGAAGCCACCGCCAGAGCCCCTGCGCCTCCTTCCAGAGACGCCATCCTCTCCTCGAAAACACTTTCCGTCGGGTTTGTCAGCCTCCCGTAAATATTTCCCGGATCCCTGAGGCCGAATCGGTCCGCCGCATGATCCGAATTGTGGAAAACATAAGACGAGGTAGCATAGATGGGCACCGCCCTGGCGTCCGTCGCCGGATCCGCCTGCTCCTGCCCAATCTGCACCTGCCTCGTCTCAAAAGCCCAGTTTTTACTATCTTTGATATCTCTCATTTCTATTACCTCCAGTTCATTTTCTCTTGTGACTTTATTCTGCCACCGGAGGCCGCCCCTGTCCAATACTTGAAAATGATACTCAGTAATAGCTTTTACCTATAACTATGATAGGTTATTATTCTGTCCCCAGATACGCCTTGATCTCCCGTATATACAGCTCACCCATTTTGCTCAGGATAGTGTTCTGCCGCGTGACATAGCCGATCTCCATGACGCCGCTTTCGTTGCCGTCGCCCGCCACAAAAGGCACCGCGCAGTAGTCCGAGCCGTTGAGTTCGTCGCAGGTGATCCCCGAACAAAGGGTATAGCCGTTGAGTCCAACCATGAGGTTGAGCATTGTCGCTCTGTCGCAGGCTTTGATGGTCCGCTGATATTCGTTGGTGCTGAGGATCTCCTCGGCAAAGTAGAATGAGCTGTTGTCTCCCTGCTCAAAAGAAAGGCATGGGTACGGTTCCAGCTGTTTCAGTGTTATGGATTTTTCCTTTGCCAGGGGATTGCCTTTCCATAGATATACATAGGCGTCGCAATCTATGAGCCTGTGAAATTCCAGCTCACCGCTGCGCAAAAGTTTGCTTATTGCTTTTCTGTTGAAATCGCTCAGATACAGGATCCCGATCTCGCTTCTGAGATTACTTACGTCATCTATGACATCCCGGGTCTTGGTTTCCCTTATAGCAAATTCATACTTGGAAGTGTCGAAGGCCTTGACCATTTCAACGAAAGCCTTAACCGCGAAGGAATAATGCTGTGTCGACACGCCGAATTTCTTCTTGATATCAGCGCCGCCGGTGTACTTTTGTTCCAGTATTTCATACTGACTGTATACCTGCCTTGCATATAAAAGGAAGTCCGCTCCATCGCCAGTGAGCGTAACGCCCCTGCCGCCCCTGTTGAAAATAGTAATGCCCAACTCCTTCTCCAGTTCCTGCAGTGCGCTGGTCAGCGACGGCTGCGAAACATACAGCTTCTCCGCCGCCTTGTTCAGAGAACCGGTCTCCGAAATAGTGATCACATAATATATCTGCTGTAAAGTCATAGTCCGCCCGCCTTTCTAAAAAAGCCATGCCACCGATCCTAAGCGGTTCCGCATACCTTTCAAAAAAGCCATGCCACCGATTTCTCGATTGCATGGCTCCGTTTCAGTGGTGGAGATAGAGGGGATCGAACCCTCGACCTTCAGGCTGCGAGTCTGACGCTCTCCCAGTTGAGCTATACCCCCAAATCACTGTACAATAAGAATTATAATACAATTGCGCTCGCAATTCAATGGCTTTTTATTGCGGAGGCAGCGACATGGCGGCCGGCGACATGTTTTCCTTCGCGTGCATGGCGGCCGCCGACATGTTTTCTTTCGCGTACGTTGCGGCCGCCGACATGTTTTCCACCGCGTGCATTGCGGCCGCCGACATGTTTTCCTTCGCGTGCAGTGCGGCCGGCGACACGTTTTCCTCCGCGTGCATTGCGGCCGCCGACATGTTTTCCTCCGCGTGCATGGCGGCCGGCGACACGTTTTCCACCAAAACGCTGTTTTAGAGCCCTTTTAGAAGAAAATCGCTCCGATCTACGAAAAACTTAACGATATTATGGGAAATGCACCCGCTTATATTGTTATATTATGGTATTATTTTTATTATTTCCCATATTTTATGGTTAATTCTGTAATTGTTTCCCATTTTTATCCATGTTACTGTTGAAAAGAACGTCATGATCCTTTACTTTTCTTCTTTTTGCTGCTAAAAACGTAAGCATCAAAACATAGGCACATAGGTAAAAAAACAGAGCAGTTCGCAACTGCCCTGTTATAGCTTACAGTGTTTGTTTACATTCTTCTGGAAT
>NZ_SNXO01000038.1 GCF_004362975.1 Aminicella lysinilytica
ATTGCCTGCTATTCACAACTATATACCTCCCGCTCTGGAAGATATTATATATCGTGGCAAATAGCTACTCAATGTGCCTATGTTTTGATGCTTACAATATAGCCCTCCTCAGGCAGAACTCCGTCTTGGATTTGCGTTCCTGGCTATCATATTATGAAAATGTTTTGCAATTTTGTGGTACATATTAGTAATTATGTCAAGAACTCTTCATTTCTGCGGCCCGATCTTTTGTCAAATCAATTGTGCCCGCACTATTTATGCTGAATATTCCCTGAACCGTGCGGGAGTTCTGCCTAGAGACGCCGAAAATCCGGTTTTGGGTGAAAATATGTCTGCCGCACCCCAGCGGCGACGACCAACCCCAGCACCCAAGCGGCACCCCAGCGGCGACGGCCAACCCCAGCGCCTAAGCGGCACCCAGCGGCGACGGCCGCCCGCCGCGCCAAACCCTGCGGCGCCCGCCGCGGCCTAGATTCCCCGGATCGCCGCCTCCAGCTCACGCACATCGGTTATTCCGTTGATTTTTCCGCGGAAGGCGGCGCTGCCTGGAACACCCTTCAGGTACCAGCCGCAGATCTTTCGCATCTCGCGGACGGCAACATACTCGCCTTTCAGATCCACTATATCTGAAAGCTGGGTCAGCATCATATTCTTCTTATCTTCGACAGTCGGCGCCGGTGAAGCAGGCCGGCCCAGATAGCCGTCCAGCAGATCCCGGAAAATCCATGGATTCCCAAGAGCGCCCCGGCCGATCATAACCAAATCGCAACCGGTCTGGGACATAAGAGCTGATGCTGAAGGCCAGTCAACTACATCGCCGTTACCTATTACGGGGATGTTGACCGCCGCCTTCACATCGGCGATAACATCCCAGTTGGCTTTGCCCGTGTAGAACTGCTCGCGAGTGCGGCCGTGAACCGCCACAGCCGAGGCGCCGCCGGCCTCCACAGCCTTTGCGACTTCTACGGCATTGATTTTCTCAGCACCGAAACCGATGCGGATCTTGGCCGTGACTGGTTTAGACGTATGAGTCACTGCCGCCGCCACCAGCTTCTCAATTAAGGCAGGCTCCTTCAACAGTGCTGAGCCCTCACCGTTTTTGACAACCTTTGGCACCGGGCAACCCATATTTATATCGAAGATAGCGTTAGGCCGATCATCCAGTTTCTCTGCCGCGAAAGCCATGATCTCCGGATCGCGGCCGAAGAGCTGGTACGCAACGGGGACCTCGTCAGGATAGATGAAGAGCAGCCTTTCAGTCTTTTTGTCGCCGTAATAAAGGCCTTTGGCGCTGACCATTTCCGAGTACGTCAAAGACGCCCCCAACCGGCCGCAGATGCGGCGCATGGGAGCGTCGGTTATTCCGGCTAAAGGCGCCAGTATGAATGGATCATCCAAATTTAAATTTCCGATATTATTGCTCATTATTCCAATCGTAATTCTTATGGGCATGCTTGGAAGGTTTGCGGTTCTTGCGGTAAATGATTTCCAGACCCTCCAGGGTCAGAAGTTTATCCACATAATCGATACAGTCGACACCGTTTTCGATCATAGTTGAAAGGCCTCCAGTGGCCACTACCGTCACCGGCTTATGAGTGCCGCAATGCTCCTCAAGCTCCTTGCGCATTTTCTTGACCATAAATTCTACCATCCCCATATGCCCGTAAACCAGACCTGACTGCATACTCTGGATCGTGTTCTTGCAGATGGTGTGTCCCGGCTCATCCAGTTCTACCTTAGGCAGCATGGATGTCTTCTCGAAGAGGGCTTCCGACGCTATCTTCAGGCCCGGCGCAATGGTGCCGCCAAGATACTCGGCTTTTTCTGTCACTGCGCAAAATGTCGTTGCAGTACCGAAGTCGATTATTATCAAAGGTCCGCCGTATTTGTTGATGGCAGCCACAGCATTTACTATTCTGTCAGCTCCAACCTGCTTAGGATTGTCGTACTTGACGATCAGACCCGTCTTGACGCCTGACTCAACTACGATAGCCCGCTTATTAAAATACTTTTGTGACATGTGCTGCACGGTGTACAATACCGACGGCACAACCGTGGAGATTATTACATCCTTGATGTCCGTGAGTTTCAGACCTTCATAAGCGAATAGCTGGTTCACCAGCATGCCGTACTCATCGGCGCTCTTATTAGGATCCGTCTCAATTCTCCAGTTAGTCAGCAACTTGCCGTCTTTAAATACTCCAAGTACGGTGTTGCTGTTTCCAATGTCAAAAGCTAGTAACATGGTTTCTCCTCATATTCAGTTATTTGACTACTCTTTCAAGTCTCTTCAGGGCCAGGGCCATAGTCAATCCCGGAATAACTCTGTTTCCGGTGATTTCCGCACCCAGTACTTCATTTATTCTCTTGAGCCTGTACTGAACAGTATTGGTATGAATGCCCATAAACACACTGGTTTTGCTGCTGTTCATCCCGGCGTCCAGCACGAAGGTCTCCAGGGTCTCCAAAAGCTGTTTAGCCTTGTTTTCCCCCATTTCCTTCTTGAATGGCTCTAACAGATCCATATAATTCTTCTTCAGATATCCGCCCTGGACCTGCAAATTGATGCAGTTGGAAACCAGAGCCAGCTCGTACTTAGTAAATACGCGCTTGTAAGGGAACACGCTCTCGACGAAAGTCCAAGTCTCTCCAATGAGCCTGAATGCGTCGCCTGCGCCCTCGATACCGTCTATGCCAGTTGCATGGAATATCCTAACAGTCTTGCTGCCTTCCTTCAGCTTCTCGAAAAGCTTCAGGCAGCTGGATTTAGGCGATACTTCCTCGTCCACCGGCTTCTTGTCTGATTTAAGAATGATGCCGTAGGTTTCCTCGCCTTCGGCTATCCTCATGATCTCTATGCCTTCGTTTTCTTCAAAGTCAGCGATTATTTCATTGCCCTCAGTTGTCTCTATGCCCTTGGCGTAGAACACGCTGAGGATGTTGTCGCTGATAATGTTCATCTCGTCCTTCAGAGAATATGCAAGGCTCTTGTTATCTCTGATCAGGGCCTTGATGAACTCGGCCTTCACATCTCGCTCAGGCGAATACTTCCACATGCCCATGGCCAGCTCTATGATCTCTGCCAGCTTGGTTATCTCGCCGGCGGAATAATTATCCTCATTATCCACTATGAACAAAAAGAACTTTTCCCCGTTGATCAAAATAGGGCCCCAGTAGGTAAGCACGCCGTTTACGTCTATGAATGTGTAAATGCCGGCTTTCTCTACGTCTCTTTCCTTGCCCAGCCTGATGGCATCGGCAATGGTTGTCTTCTGTCTGGTCTCGACCGTAAGTATAGGGTTAAAATCCTTCGACAAAAGTACCACCTGAAACTCATTGCTGACAGCTGCCTCTTTCAAGGCAGACTGGAAATTGCTGTGTTTCTCGAAATCAAGCAAATGATATATGGTATTGTTTATAAGGCTGTTCTTGAAATTGTCGCCATATAGCAGCTTGTCCATGACTTGTTCGATAACATCTGAGTATTCAGCCTTGTTGCTGCTCGGGACAACTATAAGAGGTATCCCTACCTGTTCAGCCGCCTCGACTACAGTGTTGCCAACAGATGTCAGACCTTCCTTCTGATGGAATACCGCCATAGCAGCGATGCCTTCTTTGGCAAGGGCCTTGATTATGTCGCATTTCTTCTCATCATCAGTTATGCCGCTGAATGAGGTAAGGACCAACTGCTCCTTAACCCCATTTTCCGATACAGCCTTGGCCGCATCAGGGGCATCCAATACGGATACTGTTCTTACCCTGTTTTCGATGTTTCGTCGTCCTGCTGCCAGGATGCTAGGGGTAAATGCATCCAGACTCAGACAATCATTTACTGTAACTTTCATAAGTAACCTCTATTATTCTTTCTTAGGATCAGTGTCATCTTTTGACTCTTCAGATTCAGGCTGTTCTTCCTCAGACTTAGGATTTCCATCTTCATCCATGTAATCTGTATCATATCTGGCCAGATCGGCTGCAAGTTTTTCTTCTTCTTCCTTACGGATCTTCTCAAACTCCTCAGCTTCCTTGGCGTTAGCCTTCTTCAGTTCCTCTTCCTTTTCATGGACCTGTTTCTCCAGACCTTCAGCATCGATAGCGCCTGTGTACAGAGCCTCGAACTGCTCGCCATCGAGTGTTTCCACCCGCAGCAGAGCCTGAGCAATAGTTTCAAGTTTATCCATGTTTTCCTTCAGGATCTTCTCAGCTCCATCGTAGCCTGCAACCATGATATTCTTGACTTCCTCGTCTATCTTGCTGGCAACTCCATCAGAGAAGTTCTTCTTGGTGGAGAAATCCTTACCCAGGAACACTTCGTCCGAATCGCTGTAATTTACAGGCCCGATATTATCGCTGAAGCCATATTTGGTAACCATATCTCTGGCTATTTCTGTAGCCCTCTGGATATCGTTGCTTGCTCCTGTGCTTATGTCATCCAGGGTCAGGGCCTCTGCCACACGACCGCCCAGCATATGCATGATAGTATTCTGCATATTACCCTTGGTATCGAATGTTCTGTCTTCAGTAGGCAGCCACATGGTGAATCCGCCTGCCTGTCCTCTCGGTATGATAGTTACCTGATGAACAGGGTCTGAACCCGGTGTGCTGCGCATTACAACAGCGTGGCCGGCCTCATGATAAGCAGTAAGTTTTCTCTCGGCTTCGCTAATGACTCTGCTCTTCTTGGCTGGTCCTGCGATGACCTTGGTGGTAGCCTCTTCTATTTCTGCCATTCTGATGCTTGTTCCGTTACGTCTCGCAGTAATGAGGGCTGCCTCGTTGAGGAGGTTCTCAAGATCTGCCGGCGTGAATCCCGGAGTACGTCTCGCTATGATCTCAGGTGAGACCTCGTCTGCGAGAGGTTTATCCTTAGAATGAACTTTGATTATTTCTTCTCTGCCTTTGACATCAGGTATGCCTATGACGATCTGCCTGTCGAATCTGCCCGGTCTCAGAAGAGCCGGATCCAGTACGTCAGGTCTGTTAGTTGCAGCCAGGATTATTATTCCGGAATTCTCTCCGAAACCATCCATCTCTACCAGCAACTGATTCAGTGTCTGCTCCCTTTCATCATTGCCGCCGCCGAGGCCTGCGCCTCTCTTACGTCCAACAGCATCGATCTCGTCTATGAAGACGATACATGGAGCACTCTTCTTGGCCTGATCGAACAGATCTCTTACACGAGACGCGCCGACGCCGACGAACATCTCAACGAAGTCAGATCCACTGATTGTGAAGAAAGGCACTCCCGCTTCTCCCGCAGTCGCTCTGGAAACATAAGTCTTACCTGTTCCCGGAGGTCCTACGAGGAGCATGCCCTTCGGTATTCGTGCTCCGACCTCTTTATATTTCCGCGGACCCTTGAGGAAGTCAACGACCTCCGCAAGTTCCTCTTTTTCTTCTTTCAAACCGGCTACATCGGCAAAGGTTATCTTCTTGCCGTCCCCTTTATATAGCTTGGCCTTGCTCTTTCCGAACTGGAATGCCTTTCCATTGCCTCCCTGATTCATCATCAGATAGAACAGGAAGCCCAGAGCTATGACCATTATAATAGTCGGCAATAAGGAAAGCACTGTGGATCCTGAACTCGGTTTATCCGTACCGTAGGTCAGTTTGTTATCCAGCATTCCCTTATGTATATACTTGTCTGATATCCACTGCAATTCCACGATATTTGGCGCATAGGCGGTAATGTATTTATGATCGCCTATTTTGCCGGTGATCTTGGTATCAGTTATATTGACGCTGGTGACTTTACCTGCATCGAGATACTGAGCCATGGTGGAAAACTGCACCGTCTTATTTTCTGTACCAACGCCACCCTTGTACACTACTGCTACAGTCAGCACTACGGCGAAGATAACCAGATAAATCAATATATTCTTTGCAAATTTTTTCAATTTTCTTGCCCCTTCTGCTTAAATTTTGTTCTTCCTGAACAAAACAGCTTTGTTATTTTATCATAATCAACTAACTATTTCAATAAGAAATAGGTTTTTTGTACTACTATTTATACAGTAATCTGCAGAATATCTGCCTCTGTCCAGCAGTCCCTCTACAGCCGGGATGAAAAGCACCTCCCGACCTTTGGCAGCGAACCATATGGTATCCCGCCTGTCCTTAGGTATTTTCAGGTCCACGAAAAGGTCCTGCAGTTTCTTGCTTCCGCCTTTTATGGCGATGCGGTCGCCCTCCTGCCGGGTGCGCCACACTACGCCGCCGCCTAAGGCATCGGCATCGAAAGCCGCAAAGCTGCCTTTTGTCAGATTCATACCCAGAAAGTCAGCTTTTGTAACAGTGCTCATCCTGCATGACGGGCCTGTATTCATAGCTTCTCTGGCCGCCTTCACATCTCCGTAGACCTTGGTCAGATAATACCCGTGAGGCAGATCCAGCCGCGCCGACGGTTTGTCGCTGAAAATAATTTTGTCCGAGTCCGTAAAGTGCGCGAATGTCAGGTCTTCCACAAGGCCGATCTCCTTGAAGGCAAGCCCTATGACTCTCCTGCGGACGGGCGTTCCCAAAGCCTGCAGCCGCTGTCCGTCCATGATGACTTCATGGTCATTTCTGATTCTGACTGCCACGGCCAAAGCCTCGCGAGCCTGACTCGTAAGGTAATCTTTGTCCACGGAAGCCACGCTGCTGAGCCGCAAAACAGCCTCCTTGATATTGGGATTGTAACCCTGCAGGTACGGGATCAGCTCCAGCCTGATGCGGTTGCGTGAGTAGATGGCCTGGCCGTTGGTGTAGTCTATGCACGGGTCAAGGCGGTTTTCCTCGCAATAGTTCAGGACGTCGGACTTCCACACGTCCAGCAAAGGTCTGATCAGGGCGTACCCCTCTTCATCCACGCGATAATGATCCATGCCGGCCATACCGTCGGGCCCGGTCCCGCGCAGGAGCCTGAACAAAACGGTCTCTACCTGGTCGTCGGCGTTGTGGGCCACGGCGATGCGGATCATGTTCTTAGGCACGCCGCCTATTTCCAAGGCCCTAGCTTCGTCGTGGAAGGCGCCGTACCTGACGGTCCGGCCCGCTTCCTCCGATGTCATACCCTCATCGGCGGCCATCTGATTGCAATCGAAAACCACGGTCCGGCAGGTAAGACCATGGCTTGCGCAAAGGTCTTCTACGTATTTCTGATCGTGCTCGGCGTCTCCCGGCCGTATCTGGTGGTTAACGTGGACCGGATGCAAGGTAAGTCCCAGCTCCGGCGCAAGACTCATGAGCACATGAAAAAGGCACACCGAATCAGGGCCTCCTGAGAGACCTAAAACGATGTGCATTTCCTCACCTATCAGATCGTATTTTTTGATAGTATTTAATATCGTTTCTTTAACCATATCATATTCCAAAAAATCTCTTAGCGTTTTCACAGGTCACGCGCTCCACCTCTTCATAGGGGATACCCTTGATGGCAGCCACGCGCCTGGCTGTATATTCCACATAGGGAGACATGTTAGGCCTTCCCCGCTTCGGTTCCGGCGTCAAATAGGGAGCGTCAGTCTCCACCAGAAGAAATTCTATGGGCGTATCTTGGACTACTTCCGTCGTGCGGCGGTTGTTCTTGTATGTCACCGGCCCGCAGATGGAAATCGTTGCTCCAAGTTTGACGTATTGCCTGGCTATTTCTCTGCTGCTGGAAAAGCAGTGGAACATCACTCTGGAATCAGGCAGTTCCTGGCCGTCTGGGCCGGGTCTTCTCGGGAACCAGCTCTGGCGTTCTTCTGAGAACGCGCCTTCTTCCTTCAGTATTTTCATAGTGTCTTCATCTGCTTCTCTGGTGTGTATCATAATTGGCATCTTCAGATCGTTAGCCATTCTGATCTGCTGGCGGAACCAGCACTGCTGGTCCTCCATGGAATCTTTGCCGTAGTGATACTCCAGACCGATCTCGCCAACTGCGCAGACCCGCGGCTCCTGAGCAAGCACTTTGAACTCAGCGAGCACCTGCGGGTCGAATTTGCCTACTTCACCCGGCTGAAAGCCTACGGCCGCATAGCACCATGGGTACTGTCCGGCTTCTCTTATGACTTCCCGGCAGGTTGGTATATCCACGCCGACATTCATTACATATCCAACAGATGACTCTTCTATGGCCTTGACCAGGGTCTCTCTGTCCTTGGACATGTAAACATGGGCGTGAGCATCGAACAACATCAGTCTACCACCGATCCGTCTTCTGCTATGGTAGTTACCATCTCGCATCTCTTGCCATTTTCCGCAAACATGAGCATGCCCTTGGATTCCATGCCGCGCAGGTTCCTCGGCTTCAGGTTGGCAACGACTATAACCTTCTTGCCTACCATATCTTCCGGCTTGAAATCGTCTGCTACTCCAGAGATAATCTGGCGCTTCTCAGTGCCCATCTGCACCTGGAATACCAGCAGTTTGTCTGCCTTAGGATGCTTCTCGGCTGTAAGAATAGTGCCTACTCTGAAGTCGATCTTATCGAAGTCGTCATAGACGATCTCAGGTTTCAGTTCCAGTGGGATGTTCTCCTCCTCCTGACTTTCTCCCTTAAGGGCGTCAAGGTCCTCAAGTTCTTTCTCTATGTCAAGTCTCGGGAATATGGCGTCACCGCGCTTTACCTGTTCCTCATACATCATGTCGAAGGTGAATGCGTCTTCCCAGACTATGTCTGCATACCAGAGGCCCATCTGCTTTCTGATCTTCTCAGCTGTCTCGTGCATGAATGGACTGATCAGGATCGAGATTATCCTCAGTGATTCAGCCAGGTTGTGCATGCAGGTATCCAGTTCAGCCTTCTTGCTCTCATCCTTAGCCAGGATCCACGGTGTCTTCTCGTCGATATATTTATTGGCTCTCCTTACGAGTACCCATATATCTTCCAAAGCCATGTTGAAGGCGAACTTATCCATATGCTTTTCCAAAGCCGGCGCTACGCCCAGGGCCACTTCCTTCAGTTCCTTATCTATGTCGTCCTCAGTAGTGCTCTCCGGCACTGTGCCGCCGCAGTACTTCTCTATCATGGCCGTGGTCCTGGAAACCAAATTGCCCAAGTCGTTGGCCAGGTCGAAGTTCATTCTCTTCAGCATTACCTCGTTGGTAAACACGCCGTCCTGTCCGAAGGTGTACTCTCTTAACAAAAAGTACTTCAGGGCGTCGATGCCGTAACGGTCGATCAAAACCACCGGGTCAACGACGTTGCCCTTGGATTTGCTCATTTTGCCGCCGTCTATGAGGAGCCAGCCGTGTCCAAGCACGTGCTTAGGCAGAGGCAGATCCAGAGACATGAGCATTGCAGGCCATATGATTGAATGGAACCTGACGATCTCTTTGCCTACAAGGTGTACGTCTGCCGGCCAGTACTTATTGAAAAGTTCCGGGTCGTCAGGGTATCCCAGGGCGGTGATGTAGTTTGTAAGTGCGTCAAGCCACACGTAAATGACGTGCTTCGGATCTATAGGCACCTGTATGCCCCAGTCAAAGGTGGATCTGGAGATGCAAAGGTCTTCCAGTCCCTGTTTGCAGAATTCTATCATCTCGTGACGTCTGCTGTCAGGCATGAGGAATTCCGGGTTGTTCTCGAATAGATCTATGATCCTGTCCTGATACTTGGAAAGTCTGAAGAAGTACGCCTCTTCATGGGCTTTATTAACAGGCCTGCCGCAGTCAGGGCAGCAACCGTCTACAAGCTGGCTCTCCGTCCAGAAGGACTCGCATGGAGTGCAGTACCAGCCTTCATATTCAGACTTGTATATGTCTCCCTTATCGTTCATTTTATTGAAGATAGCCTGTACTCTCTTCACGTGTCTCGGCTCTGTAGTTCTGATGAAGTCATCATAGGATATCTCCATGGTCTTCCACAGATCCTTGATGCCGGCAACTACGCCGTCAACATATTCCTGAGGGCTGACGCCCTTCTCTTCAGCTATCTGCTGTATCTTCAGTCCGTGCTCGTCAGTTCCTGTCAGAAACATTACGTCATAGCCGCAAAGTCTCTTGAACCTGGCCATGGCGTCAGCCATGACTGTGCAATAGGTGTGGCCTATATGCAGATTAGAACTCGGATAATAAATAGGGGTAGTTATATAGTACTTCCCCTTGGTTGCTTTTTTTTCAGACATTACATATCATTCCTTTCGTCTCCTTGTCGAATGAGACAAGGCAGTAATTACAGACCCGCTATATTGCGCGCTCTGCTTGGCGTGCTGTAGTTATTGAATTGCCGTGGTGGCACCATTTGTGAGTCCTACTCTAAAGAATAGCACATATTGACGTTGCTAGTCAATATGTGCCTAAAATGCACAGCATGTTATTTCGCATTATTATTTCCTTTAATTTACATTTATGGTATAATAATGCTGTTGTCGCTCCCAATCTGGCAACAGAAAGGGGGTGTGATCCATGGATACATTGATATCCCTTTTGGCCACTGTCGCGGCAAATATAGCAGCATACTATGTTTGCAAATGGTTAGACAGTTGGCTTGACTGCGACAATTAGCCGTAAAGAAAACCCCGGACAGCACTCCGGGGTTTTCGTTTGTGTAATCTCACGAATACATATCTCTCTTTTAGCCTAAACTAATTTTAACATAATTCCACGATTTGTCAATGAATCTCAATCGTAAAATGTATCAGTCTTTGACCAGTTCTTTGATGGACGTGGTCAGCATTTCGATACTAACTATTAAAATAATACTACCGGCATAAGTCGGTGGCAATTACTATTTGCAAAAGTGATTCTTACTATTTCTTAAGACTTACGTATACCCTGTTACCTTCGGTCTCGTCCAGTTGCAGGCTCTTGATATCTTTCACGAAGTCTTTCAGATACTTGTACTTGCGGCCGCCTTTTCTTCCATAATAGCGGACGTCGAAGTTCTTGAAAATTCGGTTCAACTCGTTGCCGATCTGTCCCAGATCCGTCAGTTTGCTCTTATCATCGTTTTCCTTGATGATCTGAGTGATCCTGTTTTCCAGGGTCTTCTTGCTTGGGATGCTCCCGGCGTTATTTCTGGACTGAGTCTGTGTCTGACTCTGCTTCTGGCGTGTATTCGATGCCTTGGCGGCCTGGGCCTGAGCCTTCTTCTCCTCGGCCTTCTCTTCCTCGGCCTGGGTAGCCAATACGTCTATGTAGACGAACTTGTCGTAGGCATTCTCCAGGGCTTCTGTGGCCTTGTCCGACTCTCCCATGCCGATGACCATCATGCCGGCTTCCATGAGCCTCCTGGCCAGGGCTGTGAAATCGCTGTCGGAAGACACTATGCAGAAACCGTCAACATAACCCGTGTACAAAATGTCCATGGCGTCGATTATCAGCGCCGAGTCTGAGGCATTCTTCCCTCTGGTGTTGTTGAACTGCATCATAGGTTTCAGGGAGTTCTTATTGATCTCGCCCTCCCACTTAGTCTTGACGATGCGATCCCAGCTTCCGTATATTCTCTTATATGAGCAAGTGCCGTAATTGCTTACTTCATCCATTATATAGTCTGCATACTGAGCGGATATATTTTCCGCGTCGATGAGCAGCGCTATTCTGCTTTCTTCATTCATATTTAAATTCCTCTCTATGCTTCATGCGTATACTTGATTTTAATACGGGTGCAGGTTTTTGTCAACGGCGGCGCCTGGGATTAATCATTGAAATATCCCCGAGAATGGTTTATTATTGTAACTATAATTCAAGGAGTGTTTATGATAGGTGTAATAGCGAATACAATAGCCGTCATCGTCGGCGGCCTGATAGGCCTCGTAGGCAAGAAGGTCATACCCGAGACCTGGAACGATATAATAGTCAAGGCTATCGGTCTTGTAGCCATTTACGTGGGAATAACGGGAGCTCTTAACGGAGAGAATACCCTGATCCTGATCATGTCTCTGGTCTTCGGCGCCATGATCGGCGAAGGTCTGAAGCTGGACGAACGTTTGGACAGCCTGGCAGGCAACATGGAGAAACGTTTTGATGCAAAAGGCGGCAAAAGCAACTTTGCCGAAGGTTTCATTACGGCCAGCCTGCTCATGTGTGTCGGCGCCATGACTGTAGTCGGAGCTCTCAACGCGGGCCTAAAGGGCGACAACAGCCTGCTCTTCACCAAGACCGCCATGGACGGAGTCAGCGCCATTATGTTCACGGCATCTCTGGGCATCGGCGTCATATTCGCATCGGTGCCGGTCTTCATCATTGAAGGCGGCATAGTCCTGCTGGCGGCGGCGATCTCACCGGTGCTGACCACAAGCGTAGTCAATGAAATGACCTGCGCCGGCTCGCTGCTCATCGTAGCTCTGGGCCTGAATATGACAGTAGGCACCAAACTGAAAGTCATGAACTATATGCCGGCAGTATTTCTGCCTATAGCCTTCTGCCCACTTTACGACTGGATCGTGAGTCTGCTGTAGAAATGGCCATGGCCACTGCGCGCAAGAATGATTGAAGTTGCCCTGAACATAGCGCGCAAGAATTGCCCTGAAATTATAGCCAATGTGGCACTATATTTTTTTGAAATCAATGAAATGCAAGAATCGGCCCGATAATTGGACTGATGTGGCGGATATCAGATTACAGAGTAGATTTCGTGCAAGGATCAGCCAAATAGTTGATTCATTGTGGCGGGCGACTGCCTTAAGACCAGTATTTCCAAAGGTTACGCGCCACATTGCTTATGGAATTTCTCTGATTCTTGCGTGTGACTCCCCAATATCTTGGTGAAACGCCACAGTGCCTTCAATAATACAAGGATTCTTGCGGGCAAGCCCTTCGAATTGACTTGATGTGCCACATCATAGCAAAAATAGCAGTAATTCTTGCGGGCTGGACAACGTCACAGATTGCGAGCTGGACAACGTCACAGATTGCACCTCACTACACTGTTCTACCAGATACCCATTACATGTTGAAGAATAAGGCTTACTGCGGATATGCTTATCCAGCAGCAGAGTCCCATGAAGATCGGCTTTCCGCCGGTCTTTATTAATTTGATTATATCAGTATTCAATCCTATAGCGGCCATGGCCATTATAATGAATATTTTGCTCAGTTCCTTAAGAGGGGTGAACACCGACGCGGGAGCGCCGAAGTGCATGGCAACTGTCGTGATTACTGACGCCAGTATGAAATAGAGAATGAACATAGGAAAAATCTTTGCCATGGATACTTTTTGTTCCCCGGCGCCGCCAGCCTTTTTCAGTTTCCTGCTGCGCATGAAAGCGATGACCAGTGTTATAGGGATAATGGCCAGAGTTCTGGTCAGTTTCACCGTCACTGCCTTGTCCAGGGTGGCTGTGCCCAGGTTCCACATACTGTCCCAGGTAGCCGCCGTAGCCGTTACAGAAGATGTGTCGTTGACAGCCGTTCCTGCGAATATGCCGAAAGCGTCGCCGGACGTAGTGTCGAATCCCAGCAGATATCCCAGCTGCGGAAAAATTATAGCCGCTATGACGTTAAAGAAGAATATTACCGAAATCGACTGAGCGATCTCCTCGTCGTCGGCATCTATGACGCTGGCCGTGGCTGCAACTGCCGAGCCGCCGCAGATAGACGAGCCTACGCCTATGAGCATCGAAATTTTGCCAGGAGTCTTCATAGCCCTGTGAAGCAGATACGCCACTACCAGGGATGTTGTGATAGTGCAGACGATGATCGGCAGGGACTGCCTGCCGGTCTCGGCGATAACGCCCAGGTTCAGCCCGAAACCCAGCAGCACAACGGCTGACTGAAGTATCTTCTTCGATGTAAAACTGATGCCGGCATCCAGCCTGTCCCTGTTCTTCAGCAAAGGGCAGATGATCATGCCAATCAGTATAGCGAATATCGGCCCACCGACAATGGGAAATAATTTACCCAATATAAATGCCGGCAGCGTAATGGCCAAGCAGACCAGAAGTCCCGGGCCGTTCTTCTTTATAAATTCCATAAGCAGTTTCTCCTTTTTAATAATGGTATAATGATATCATATTTCTGTCATTATTTAAAATCATGATTATTTATGATATAATAAAAACAATTTATGATTCGAGAGGATGGAAATATGTTAGATAATAAGATAATCACTTTTCTCAGGGTCTGCGACACTATGAACTATACCAGGGCCGCAGAGGAACTACACATAACCCAGCCCGCAGTGTCCCACCACATACACTGCCTGGAGGAAGAGTACGGAGTCAGGCTTTTTGAGTTTAAGAACAAAAAAATCAGCCTTACGGCCCAGGGCGTCATGCTTAGACGTTACGCCAATGCCATGCACAACGACGAGAAAGTCATCGCGCACGAACTCTCTCAACCTTTTTTGCTGCGCCATGATCTACGCCTGGGTACAACCAAAACCGTAGGTGACTTTGCCATAGCCCGCCCTCTTCAATCTTACATGGAAAACCATCCCGACACTGATATGCACATTATAGTCGGTAACACGGAAGAGCTCCTGTCGCAGCTCCATTCAGGCGCGATACATATGGCCCTGGTGGAAGGCTATTACCCCATAGACGAGTTTGAGTCTGTCAAATACAGCACCGAGGACTTCATCTGTGTAAGCGCAGCAGGACATAAATTCAGCAATACGCCTGAATCCATCGAAGATCTTACAGGGGAAACGCTTCTGGTCAGAGAACCGGGCTCCGGCACCCGCGAGATCCTGCAGCGCGGACTTTCTCTGAAAAACCTCACTGTAAACAGCTTCTCGCGAGCTGTGGAAATAGGAAGTATGCATGTCATCCTCTCCCTTGTGGAAGGTGACTTCGGCATCTCGTTCATGTACAAAAGGGCTGCCAGTCAGGCCATCGAGGCTGGCAGTTTACGTGAAGTCCGGCTGAACGATTTTCACGTAAAACATGATTTCACTTTCATTTGGAACAAAGGAAGCATCCATGACAGCATCTATAGCGATGTATGTAAAAGCTTCATGAAGTCAGTATAAAAAAGGCGCTGTTGCTTTCACAGCAACAGCACCCATAAATTCTGCTAATTTCATAGGTTGAATCTTTATCAAAAATCCATATCTGATTACAGGCTCTAGTTTTCCAGATCCTCTTCAGCCCAGTCATCGCTCGACCACTCTTCATCAGGCCAGTCCTCATTGACGAAAATCTTCTTCATGATCCTGTCCATTCCGACTACTATTGTGACTCCAGCAACAAAACCGATGCCCAGTACTCCAAGGGCTACTTTAGCAGCTGTTGAAGTGCCTTTTCTTCCAGTATCCGCCTTGTTCTCGCTCAATCCATAGTTATTCTTGCTCATGTCATTTCCTCCTGTCTTATTTATAGGTTCTCTTATCTATATACCCCACGACCAGGTCGGCCGCAGCATCTTCACTGATATAACTGCTGTTGATGCTCAGGTTGTAATTACTGTACTGTCCCCACTTCTGGCAGGTATGATAGTTGTAGTAATTAGCGCGAGCTTTATCATAAGTGGCTATGGTATTCTTGATCGTCTCAGGATCCTCACCGTATATTTCCGTACAGCGCTTGATCCTGTCCTCCAGCTCTCCGTGAATGAAAACATTAGTCACTCCCGGCAAATCCTTCAGGATATAATCAGCGCACCTGCCAACTATGACGCCTTCGCCCAGATCGCCTATCTGGCTTATAATGTCGAACTGAGTGATGAACAGTTTCTCATTCATGGAAACTGCATCTCCTCCGACACCTTCACCGAAGTTCATGGCCGATGAAAGAGTATAAGTGAAGTTACTCTTGGCCCGGAGCTCAGCAGTCTCGATGACTTCTCTGGACAGCCCGCTCTTCTCTACTGCCATATCGATTATTTCTTTATCATAGAAAGGTACTCCCAGCTTCTCCGCAATCAGTCTGCCTATGGTCCTTCCGCCGCTGCCGTACTCTCTGCTGATCGTTACCAGTTTCTTCATTTTGATCACCTCTGATGCCTTTCTCTTTAACAGTATTATATACTATTATTTTGAGAAATGAAACCTCATTTTTTGTTTGTTCTATGAAGCTTCCTCAAACTGAGAGTTATACAGGTCTGCATAGAAGCCTCCCTGCTTCAGAAGTTCCTCATGGTTGCCCTGCTCCACGATGTCGCCGTGGTTCATGACAAGTATCAGATCAGCATTACGTATGGTTGAAAGTCTGTGGGCTATGATGAAACTGGTGCGGCCTTCCATAAGGTTGTCCATAGCTGCCTGTATCAGTTCCTCAGTACGGGTATCTACGGAAGATGTGGCCTCGTCCAGGATCAGTACCCTGTTATCGGCCAGTATGGCCCTGGCAATGGTCAGGAGCTGTTTCTGTCCCTGAGACACATTGGAAGCATCCTCGTTCAGTACCATATCATAGCCGCCCGGCAGAGTCCTGATGAAATGATCGGCATGAGCAGCCTTAGCCGCCTCAATTACCTCTTCATCAGTTGCGTCCAGACGCCCGTATCTGATATTTTCCATAATCGAACCCGAGTACAGCCAGGTATCCTGAAGAACCATTCCGAAGTTGTCTCGCAGGTCGTGCCTGTTAAAGTCCCTTATGTCGTGACCGTCCAGAGATATTTCCCCGGATGTCACATCATAGAATCTCATGAGCAGTTTGACCATAGTAGTCTTGCCGGCTCCCGTAGGACCTACGATAGCTATCTTCTGTCCCGGCTTTACATCAGCGCTGAAATCATTGATTACCACCTGATCCTCGTCATATCCGAAGTGGACGTGGTTAAAGGATACGGCGCCCTTTACATTTTCCAGTTTAACAGGATTCTCCAATGTCTGGTTCTCCTCTTCCTCACCCAGGAATTCAAATACACGCTCTGAAGCCGCAGTCATCGACTGGACCTGGTTCATTACCTGCGCGATCTGCTGTATTGGCTGAGTGAAGTTCTTGACATACTGGATAAACGCCTGGATATCACCTATGCCGATGGTCCCTTTGATAGCCAGAAATCCGCCTGAAATAGCCACGCCGGCATATCCCAGATTGCCTATGAACATCATCAGCGGCTGCATGAATCCCGACAGGCACTGGGATTTCCAGGCCGAATCGTAGAGAACATCGTTAGTTTTATTAAATGTATCTATAGTGTCCTTCTCCTTGCTGAAGGCCTTGATGACCATCTGCCCGGCGAAGTTCTCCTCTACCTGACCGTTTATGTGGCCCAGGTAATTCTGCTGAGTCTTGAAGTACTTCTGCGAAATTTTGATGACGAGAGTCATGAGCAAAGCCGAAATCGGCAATATGATCAGGGCTATGAGCGTCATCAGCGGCGATATGGACAGCATCATGACCAGAACGCCTATAAGCGTCGCCACCGATGTTATGATCTGGGTGATGCTCTGGTTCAGGCCTGTGCCCAGGGTGTCCACATCGTTGGTTATCCTGGACAAAACCTCGCCGTAGGTGCGGCTCTCGAAGTACTTCATTGGCATGCGATTGATTTTCTCCGCGATCTCACGCCTCATTCTGTAGCATATCTTCTGCGTCACGCCTGTCATGATCCATCCCTGCACAAAGGAGAACAGGGCGCTGGTCACGTACAGGGCCAGGGTGAACAAAAGGATCTGCAGTATTTTATCGAAGTCTATTCCGCCTGTGCCGTTGATTTTTCTCATGAGGCCGTTGGCCAGCTCAGTAGTGGCGTGGCCCATGATCTTCGGTCCCAGTACCTGGAACACCGTTGATGCGGCGGCAAATATCATTACTATGATTACGGCAAATCTGTATCTGCCTATATATGCCAGCAGCTTGCCGAAGGATTTCCTGAAGTTTTTCGGTTTCTCGCCGGGCATCATTCCCGGAGGGCCGCCGTGACCTCCCGGTCCGCCTCTCCTTCTGCGAGGGGCCTTGAATTCTTTGTTTTTATTTTCCATTATTCGATCCCCTCCAATTCCGTCTGGGATAACTGCGATCCCGCTATTTCCTGATATACATCGCAGGATTTCATGAGCTCTGAGTGAGTTCCTTTACCGACGATCCGTCCTTCATCCAGGACCAGTATCTGATCCGCATGGAGTATGGTGCTTATCCTCTGGGCAACTATTATCTTAGTCACCTGGCTGACCTTCTCCGTCAGCTCCTGACGAAGCCTGGCGTCGGTCTTCATGTCCAGGGCCGAGAAGCTGTCATCGAAGACCAGTATCTTAGGCTTCTTTGCTATAGCCCTGGCGATAGCCATTCTCTGCTTCTGTCCGCCGGACACGTTACTTCCGCCCTGGGAAATGTAACTCTCATACTTCTCGTCTTTTTCCTCGATGAATTCTGTAGCCTGCGCGATCTCCGCCGCAGACCTGATATCTTCGTCTGTGGCATCGTCAGCGCCGAACTTTATATTAGATGCTATGGTTCCGGAGAACAAAACTCCCTTTTGCGGTACGAAGCCTATCTCGCCTCGCAGGTCGTCCAAAGCCAGCCCGCGAACGTCTTCGCCGTCGACTTTGATGGTGCCGCCGGTGATATCGTAAAACCTCGGGATAAGGTTGACAAGTGTACTTTTGCCGGAGCCCGTACTGCCGATGATGGCCGTAGTCTTACCCGGCTCCGCCGTGAAATCTATATCGCTGAGAACGTCGTCTTCAGCGCCCGGATACCTGAAATTTACATGGTCGAACTCAACAACGCCTTTAGGCGATCTGATTCTCGCAGGCTCCTCTGCTTCCAGAATTGATGACCTAGTCTTGATGACCTCATCGATCCTCTCGGCAGCAACTCCCGCTCTCGGAAGCATGATGGACATTACAGTTATTATCATGAATGACATTACGATCATCATTGAATATGTAATGAAGGCTGTCATGGCGCCGACCTGCATGGTTCCTGTATCGATTCTGTGGGCCGCTACCCAGGTTATGAGTACCACCAGCCCGTTCATGACTATCATCATGGAAGGCTGCATGAATGTCATTACTCTGTTAGTAAATAACTGGGTCTTCTTCAGATTCGTGTTAGCCACATCGAAGCGCTCTTCTTCGGTCTTTTCCCGGCCGAAGGCTCTGATGACAGGAAGTCCCGTGAGGATCTCCCTGGAAACCAGATTCAGCGCGTCTACCAGTTTCTGCATTATCTTGAATTTCGGCAAAGCCACTGACATGAGCAGCATGACCAGACCGATAATGACCAGAACGCCCAGGGCTATTACCCAGCCCATATTGGCTCCTGTGTTCATGACTTTGATGACGCCCCAGATGCCCATAACAGGCGCATAGAGTACCATGCGCAGCAGCATGGTCGTTACTATCTGTATCTGCTGCACGTCGTTGGTGCTTCGCGTGATCAGCGACGCCGTCGAGAACTTGTCCATTTCCGCATTGGAAAAGCTCATGACATTTCGGAACAGGTTGCCTCTGAGATCACGGCCGATGCTGGCGCCGACTTTAGAAGCAAGGAAGGACACCACCATGGCAACTGCCAGCATGATAGCAGCCATGCCAAACATTTTGCGCCCTTCTGCCCACAGATAGGATTTCTGCATGGCGTCAACGTCTATGCCGGCCTTCTTGTCACAGCCTGAAGCATAGGCTATGCCCATGGATTTCAAAGTTTCGCTTCCCACGCTTTCGATGGTCTTGTTCATCTGGGTCTTGGCGCTTGATATGGTCTTGCTGTCCATAGCCCCCGAGCTGATCATCTTCTGCATCATAGGCCGCATGTCCACATAGGTGTGGGTGTCTCCGTTTTCATCCTCTGCCTTGAAGGTCTTCACATCGTAATTAATGATGTTACCGATCTCATCGACAGTCATATCGTCTATTTCCGATGCGTAGACTGATATGGCCGGATTCGGATTATCCTTGATAGCATTCTTTACAGTTTTCTTGAAATTGCTGACGCTGGAGTGACCAAGCTGATAGGTCAGCACGATAGGCGTCATGAGCTCATCGTCCAGCTTGTCCAGTTTGCCCTGGTCGGTCACCTTGAGGACATAATACTTGCCCTCTTTCTCATAGGAGTTCTCCCAGGATTTTTTCTCGCTTTTGCTCATGAAAATGCTTGCCGCCTTGTATTCCTTGGCAGTTGTTTTCTCAGGCAAAATGTGCTCTACGCCTTTGTTCTGGATCCCCACGTCGATGATGTCTTGAGTGTACTGCGGCAGCGCCAGGTCACAGTAGGCCTGGACCATCAGCAGCAAAACCAGAACGATAACGACCTTCCAGTACGGCTTGAGATTCTTGAAAATTTTAGTCATCTATTTTATTACCCCCATTGTCTGATGCAGTGTTTGTGTTCGCCGCAGTGCTTGCGTTCGGCGCGGCAGTTGTGTCCGGCGCGGCAGTTGTGTCCGGCGCAAATGGCGTGCCACGAGATGAAGTCCGACCAGCCGAATTGCTTTTATCCGGCGCAGCGCTTTTATCCGGCGCAAACGCCGTGCCACGAGATGAAGTCCGACCAGCCGAATTGCTTTCCATATTCTTGGCTGCTACCCTGACATCCAACTCCTCCTCAGCTATATTCAGCATCTTCTGCATAAGTACAGTCATGCTTGCCAGATCCAGTTTATCCATTCTGGCAAAAACAGCATCGAAGTAGTCCTTCATAGTCCGGTTGATTTCTTCACTGATCTTACGGCCTTCTTCGGTCATATAGACAAGCGTATTCCTGCGGTCCTTCGGATCGGTCACCCTCTGGACGTATCCCTTTCCCTCCAGACATTTGAGGCCTCTGGAAATTGCCGATGGCGGCGCAGGCATATGTCTTACCAGATCAGATACCCTCATAGATCCCTCAGGATTCTTATCATAGTACCTTCCGATGATCGAAAGGAGTTTGGTGTCTCCCGGATTCATCTTAGGCATAAGTGCCCCGTAATTCAGCTTGCCGAAGGCATGCATGATTTCAAGGAAATCTTTCTGTTCATCGTTCAAAATATATCCTCCTGTATTTATCAGAAAATTAATTATTTTCGTTAATATTTAACATTGTTAATTATTATGATTGTTAAGTATACTACCCTGTGGCCATGGTGTCAAGACGCAAAAACATGTTTTCCACCATATAGCTGCTCTGACGCCAAAATAAAAGAACTTTTTCCGAGTGACCGATGTCCGGTAACAAATATACAAGGAATATACAATGATTATTCACTATCCTTAACAACCGGTTACTCTATGCCTTTCGGACCGGGATCACTACTGGGAGTTCGCGCCACATTCGCCGATATTTTTACTAGATTCGTGCGGATGAAAGTCCTTGCGATCGGTATTTCCAAGAAAGTTCTTTCCGGAGCATCGAAAAAGGGCAGTTTGGTGGAAAAGTCCTCCGGTCTGTCCGGGCAGACATTGGAGACCAGCCCTGACTGGCTGCATAATATAAATCAGGGGGCTGTCGCATTAGACTAATTCTGATGCGATATGCCTCTTTTTACGTTAAACGGCTTGGTCCCTAGGTTTCATGAAGGTGTATGAAATTCGTG
>NZ_SNXO01000039.1 GCF_004362975.1 Aminicella lysinilytica
TTTCAATTTCAATTATACTTGAAAGTGGAGCATTTGGCTCTATATTTTTTTGATCTCTCCAATTCTCTCTTTTACACCATTATACGGACACAATCACTTATCAGCTGCTGTAGAGGGAAAAAAGTGCGATTAAGGCCCTATTACATACCACAAAATACCATTTAAGGATATCAAACCCAGTGATGCGCACCTCGACCTGTTCGATTAGGCCAATAAGTGCGTATTTGGTTTACAATAAAATTAAATCCGCACTATCATCCTTGATATTGCCCCGATACGTGCGCGGTGGCCTTCCACCAAATCCCGGCGGCATTTCCACCAAATCTCAGAGGCATTCCCACCAAATCCCGGCGGCCTTCCTCCAAATCCCTGAGACTATTTTTATGCAAGTTAGGGTAACGAAAAAATGCTTCAAGCATATTTTTGTGATCGGAAAATGAATATTATCACGAAAGAGGTGGGATAACAAATTCAATATATTGAGTTTGGTTGAATAAGAGAGTGTATGTATCGTACCATTGATGGAACGATACCATATGCGTCAAACCTATGATATAATGGAGACATAAAATTCTATGGCGCGGGTAGCGGCACCAGCGGCGGCCCCGGCGCGCAACCAACCGAAAGAGGTGACCATGCCACAGAGCAAGAGCAAGAACAAGAACAAGAGCGAAAACAAAATCATCATAGGCTGCCTTTGTGCTATAGGCTGCGAGACCATTTTCGGCCTCAGCTACATATTCACCAAGCAGGCCACCAATATCGCCAGCTCGCTGACATTACTCAGCTGGAGATTTGTGCTGGCGTTTCTTATTATGTCCATCTGCGTAGCAGCAGGCGCCATTAAGATAAACCTGAAGGGCAAGAACCTGAAGCCCATTATCATCGTCGCCATCTTCGACCCCATAATATATTTTGTGGGCGAGACCGTGGGCATCGGCAGCACGACTGCCTCCGAAAGCGGAGCCTTCCTGGCCTGCATCCCCGTGGCGTCACTGATCGCCTCCACCCTGGTCCTGAAGAAAAAGCCAAACAGGCCGCAGACCGTCGGCATCTGCATCACCCTGGCCGGAGTCCTCATGACAGTTTTTGCCGTGGGCCTGACAGCGTCATTTTCCGTCATCGGCTACATGATGCTCACCGTCGCCGTGATCGCCTACGCCCTCTACGGCGTCTACGTGGAAAAAGCCACAGCCTTCACGGGAGCCGAGATCACATACATAATGCTGGCCGCCGGAGCCGCGGCCTTCGCGTTTTGCGCAATCATAGAAGGATGCCTGAAGGGCCAGCTGGGAACCCTGGCGACCCTGCCGTTCCGGAACATGGATTTCCTGACAGCGGTCCTTTACCAGGCTGTCGGCTGCTCCATTCTGGCATTTTTCCTGTCAAATGTGGCCATCGCCAACATCGGCATGAACCGCACCGCGTCCTTCATCGGCATTTCCACCGTCGTGTCCATCGCCGCCGGAATCCTCTGGCTCCATGAGAATTTCACGGCCTGGCAGCTGGTCGGCGCCGCGGTCATCATCGCCGGCGTGTACATAGCCAATATCAAACAAAAGGAGGCTCGCGATGATCGAACAAAATGATATTTTTGAAGCGGCGGAGGCCCGGGGCATGGTTTTGTCTATGGTCGATGACGCCCTGACTCTGACAAAGGGTGACCTGGCGCTTTCCTGCGATCTGTCGCATATGATCCCGCGGGTAAAGGCGGGCAAATTGCCTCACGAGATGCTGGTCAAGGCCGCGAAAATAAAGGGCGCCGGCCGTGCCGCGGCAGGTGCAGTCGGCGCCGGAGCAGGTGGCACCCGAGACGGAGCCGCCTGCCCTCTGACGGCCATCGACGCTACGGCAGGCTTTGGGGAAGACTCTTTGCTATTGGCGGCTGCGGGTTTTTCCGTGAAACTCTATGAAAAGGATCCGATCATTGGGGCCCTGCTCAGGGATGGCCTCAGGCGGGCGGCCCAGGTGCCGGAGCTGGCGGAGATCGTAGGGCGCATGGAGTTTATGGAGGGCGACAGCGTGGAGGCCATGAGGGCACTGGCCGGGTCTGGGCCTGGGCCTGATACAGCGCCGAAAATGACAGGTTTGGCGGAAAGCAGCGCGGCGCCAACTACCGAACCGCCGGACCTGATTTACCTGGATCCAATGTTTCCCCAGAGGCAGAAAAGCGGCCTTATCAAGAAGAAATTTCAGCTGCTTCAGCAGCTTGAGCGGCCCTGCGACGACGAAGCGGAACTCCTGGCGGCAGCCATTGCCGCAGGCCCCCGGAAAATCGTAATCAAAAGACCTTTGAAAGGCCCCTGCCTGGCAGGCATCAAACCAGGTTACACTTTGTACGGCAAGGCTATACGCTACGACTGCATAGCCATACCAAGATGATAAATCAGGATTTTGAAAATAAGTATTGACTCTGACGTTACGTAATAGGTTAGTATTACATTCAGGAGGTAAGTCATGAAGAAAACAATCAGTGAAATAGCGAAGCTTTCAGGGGTGAGCGTGCGGACTCTTCATTATTATGATGAGATCGGACTCCTGGCCCCGAGCCTCGTAGTGCCGGAAACCGGTTACAGGTACTACGACGAGAATTCTCTGACCAGGTTGCAGCAGATCCTCTTCTACAGGGAACTGGATTTTCCCCTGAAGGAGATCGCAGAAATCATGGCGGCCTCTGACTACAATAAAGACGAGGCATTGAAGAGGCAGAAGGAGTTGTTGAAACTGAAACGCGACAGGCTCGACAAGCTCATTGGTCTTCTGGATGCTAACCTGAAAGGAGAAAACGAAATGAGTTTTAAAGAATTTGATAATACTGAAATCGAAGCTGCCAGGGCTAAGTACGCCGAGGAAGCGAAGGAACGCTGGGGCGGCACGGACGCCTATGCGCAAAACCAGAAGAAAACCGCCGGTTACGGCAAGGACGATTGGGAAAGGATAAGCGGTCAGATGGACGAATTGCTGAAAAAGTTCGCATCGCATGTAGGCGAAGACCCTGCAAGCTCCGCGGTCCAAGCTCTCGTGGCTGACTGGCAGGCCTTCATAACTGCAAACTATTATGATTGCACAAAAGAAATACTGGCTGGTCTCGGCCAGATGTATATCGCAGATAAGCGATTCGAGGCTAACATGGACAAGTTCGCACCCGGCACAGCCAAACTGGTAAGCGCCGGCATCGCAGTGTATTGCCAGGGGTAGCGCGCATAAAAGTGAGTGCGTATAATGAAAGGGTCATGCTCTGATTTGAGCATGACCCCTGTTTTTTTATTTCGTGTAATTGTCGAAGTACCCCTGGATGTAAACGAAAGGCGTGCCTTTGTCGCCGCTGCCGCTGGTCAGATCGCAGAGGGAACCGATCAGGTCCGTCAACTGCCTTGGCGTGGTGCCTTCAGACGACATATCGCCAACCAGGTCAGCCTCTTTGTTCTCGATGTACTGGCTGATGGCCTTCTTCAGCTCGTCACCCTTCAGATCTTTGAACTCGTTGTCTGCCAGATACTTGAGCTTGACTTCGTTAGGCTTGCCCTCGAGGCCGGCCGTATAACCCGGAGAAACCACAGGATCAGCCAACTCCCAGATCTTGCCTACGGGATCCTTGAAAGCTCCGTCACCGTAGACCATGACCTCGACCTGCTTGCCGGTAATGTCGTTGAGCTTTTTCTGAACGCTGTCGACGAATTCCTGACAATGGATCGGGAAGAGTTTGATGGTTTCCTCGGTGGATTTATTGGAACCCAGAAGACCGTATTTATCGTTGTAGCCGCTGCCGTCTACAGACGCGGTCATGATGTCATCCATGCCGCAGACCTTCGCAGCCCCGGCCTCCTTCAGGAGACGCTTGGTGCGGGCGCGGGTGTGAATGTCGCACGTCAGCACGTTGTCCGCATACTTCAAAACAGTCCGCGGATCATTAGAGAAGACCACGTCGCATTTTGTGCCTTCAGCCTCGATAAGCTCTTTGTAATAATTGACGTAGTCCACGCCGGTGAAAGTGTGCTTGGACTTGCCAAACTTTGCCTCGAATTCCGCCTGGCTCAAAACATCCTTGTAAGGGTCGATGCCCTGGGCGTCCAGTTTGTCCAGGTCGATCAGGTGGTTGCCGACTTCATCGGCAGGATAGCTGAGCATGAGAATGATTTTCTCGGCGCCTCTGGCTATGCCGCGAAGGCAGATAGCGAAGCGGTTCCTGCTGAGAATCGGAAAAATGACGCCTATGGTGCCGCCGCCGAGTTTGTTCCTGACGTCGGTCGCGATATTATCTATAGTGGCGTAATTCGCCTGGGATCTGGCCAGGATCGATTCCGTCACAGCGATGACGTCCTTGTCGCGGATCTTCATCTCGCCGGACTTCTCCGCATTGATTACAGTGTCAACTACGATTTTCTGCAGATCGTCGCCTTCCTTGACGATAGGGGCCCGCAGGCCTCTCGATACAGTGCCGACTACTCTTTCCATATTTTTACCTCTCTTTGTATATTATTTGAGTGTGTTATCAACTTCGTGATATCTACTATTATACCAGTGTTGCGGCTGAACGCAACGAAAACTCAAAACAACGGTTTGATTTTTCTGAATTTGTAGTATAATGATAGTAGGAGTTAGTAGTTGAAGTAAAGCATTTGAAGGGAGAAAGATATGGCTAAGAAAGTTGATAATGAAGCCCGCAGACAACAGGAAATGGACAATATTAATGAAGCCCTGCGCAGGATGCAGATGAAAGCAAATAATGAAGCCAGAAGGCGTATGATTTCGGCAAACATTCAGGCTCGTGATGAATTGAACAAGGAAAGAAAACGCGAGAGATTCATCGCGCCGACTATGCATGCTTACAAGCTGATATCCAGTGAAATGTATATCAACGGAACCGAGCCATATTACTTTATCAAATACGCGGTTTCGATTCCAATCGAGCGTTCCCGCGAGTGCACATCCAGTGCCATGACCACCGAGGTGGCCGAGGATCTCTACGAATACCTGGAGAAATTCCTGCCGGATGAAATGACCATGGAGCAATTGAAGGAGCCGGAAGCTCTGAAGAAATACAAGACAATCATGTCCGACCTGAGCGACAAGATTTTCCTGTCGCACGATATCGAGCACGGCTGGATCAAAGTGAACATCTTCACGAAGGCTGTTTACATGATTCCTGATGAGATCGGCGATGTGAGCTGGTTTGCTGAGCACGACCAGGCAAAATAATAATGTAGATATGTGTAAACGTATTGCGAGTTGTGGAGCTGACTGTGTACAGAATAGCTATTTGTGATGATACCCAGAAAGACCTTGAAAGTATAGGAGATTTGGCTGAGTCTTATATCGCAGACCGTGCCATCGACGCAGAGGTAATGAAATACAGCCATCCAAACGAGTTGATCGAAGAAAGTGAAAAAACAGTCTTCGATTGTTTCTTATTGGATGTTTACATGCCTATGATGAACGGCATAGAAGTGGGCAAGGAACTGCGCAAGCTGGGCAATAAGGGCGAGATCATCTACCTGACCACCAGCGATGAATTCGCAGTTGATGCTTTCACAGTACAGGCCAGCAACTACTTACTGAAGCCTGTAAACAAGCAGATCATGAACGACGCCTTGGATCGCGTATTCGATAAGTTCATAGGCAACGCGTCCGGAGGGCTCATGGTCAGAACTCTCGGCGGCGGTCTGAAAGAGATACCTTTGAAAGATATTACATTTATAGAAAGCGACGGCCACATGCAGAAATTATGCGGCAGTTTTGGTGAGATGATAGAATCCCGCAGGTCACTGGGCCGGCTCCTGGAAGAGCTGGAAAAACTGGCACCGGGTCAGTTTATAGTGCCTTACCGCGGGTACATCGTCAATCAGCAATATATAAATGATATCAACACCAAGTTCATGGTAGTCGGTGATGACGTCAGGATCCCCCTGGCCATCGGCCTGACTGTTTTCACTCTCTATTTAATAATAGTTCCGACGGTGCTGATGATGAATGTGGGCTACCTGAGTTTTTCCAAGGTCGCATTCATCGTAATGATAGTCGGCAACCTGGCCGTACTCATTTACACCACAGACACCCCAGGCAGAACTTTGTTCATTCAGTATACTCAGGCCGGCATGGTCACTATCCTGTCGGTCGTGATCAATATGTCCCGAACCATCATCGGCATGTCCTACGCGACTATGCTCGTCATACTCGCCGTGGCCAGCGGATTGCTGTACCTGGTGGCTTTGCGCCTGTGGGCCAAACCTTTGCGCTTCATCACAGACAACCTCCACGGCAACATCGCACTGCTGCTGGCAGTGCCGCTGCTGACTATTTTGCTGGTCAATATGGTGCCGAATTACCCGCCGGAAAACTTCCATCAGTACCCACTCTATTGCACGGTGCTGATGATCACTATGGAAGTGCTGTTCCTAATATTCATACTGGTGTTCTACCGGAACCTGAAGGAACTGGCCATTTACAAGGAACAGGAGATGAAGGCCGGGCTGCTCCAGAACGAGGTGGATTCCTACAAGGATTCTATGTGGCAGGCCAGGCAGTCGCGCCACGACCTGCGTCATCATGATCTGCTTTTGTTGGACAAGCTGGATGAGGGCGATGTGGAAGGCGCCAAAGCTTATCTTCGCAATCACGAGGAGGTTTTGCGGAATTCCACGCCGCGGCGGTACTGCGCTAATACGACGGCTAACGCCATGCTGCGGGTTTTCGGGCAGAAGGCCCAGGAACAAAACATAGCTTATTCGGTTTCGGCTGACATTCCGGAGGATCTGGCCGGTGTCACGGATATGGAAATGGCCGGGATTCTGGGCAATCTGCTGGAGAATGCTTTGCGGGCCTGCTCTGCGGCAAGCACTTCGGCGGATGACAGCGGTGCGGCAAGCGTTTCAGCGGATGACGGCTCTGGGACCAGCGCTTCGCCATTTATTAATCTGAAGGCCATTCAGGATGGCGGCGAGCTGCTGATAGAGGTGCGCAATTCCATGTCGGGCGCTGTTGAATTCTATAAGGGCATGCCTGTTTCCCAGCGTCAGGGCGGCGGCATCGGCACCCGTAGCGTAGCCGACACTGTGGAAAAGCACGGCGGCATGGTTATGTATTCCGCCGGCGACGGGCAATTTCTGGCGAGGGCAATTCTTCCTTTATAATCGAGCCACAAACCTGAACCGTAGGCGCCGCGCCCCCCCTAAAACCTACATTTCACGCAATATAAAGTACGTTTGGTGCGAAATTGCCCCTGAAAATCAAAAAGTATGTTATTATCCCCTTAAATCAAATGTCGGTTTAGGGGGTGTTTATTTATGACGAAGGAGCGGGATATTAATCTGAAAAGAGTGAGAAACGCCAGGGAGCTGGGCGGCTATCTGACGGAGGATGGCCGCAGTCAGGTCAGGTGGAAACGCCTCCTGCGCACCGGCCAGCTGACCTACGCCATGAGGGGCGCCGGCGAGGAACCGGCGGGCCCGACAGAGGACTACCGGGTTCTGTCGGAGGATTACGACCTGGCGGTCATTGTGGATCTCAGAAGTTGCAACGAGATCTCGGCCCAGATCGGGTTCATCCATGACGGCCGCCAAATCACCTACGCCAGCGCCGCGGACCCGGAATTCCCCGGCTGCAGCTTGCGGAACTGCCCGGCAGTGGATCCTTTGTGGGCGCACCAAAACTGGCAACCGCTGGATCCGCGAAGCCCCAGCCCACGGGAAAAACTGGATTTCACGCGGGAGTTTTACAGGGAGCTTGCCCGGAGCAGTCAGGCACAAAAATCATTCTATTGTTTTTTCCGGGCTCTTTTGTCGGCGCCTGACGAGAGGGCTGTCCTGTGGCATTGCGTAAACGGCCGGGATCGGACGGGCATCGGGGCAGTGCTTTTGCTGGCGGCCCTGGATGTGGCTATGGCGGATATTCGCAGCGATTATCTGCGGGCAAATGATTTTCCCGGCGGCGCCGACGCCAATGATTTTCTGTATAAGGAGGATGCCGGCCTGAAGCCCGTGGAGTTCGTTTATCTCGACGCGTATATAGAGACCGTGGCGGAAATGCTGCGGCAGGATAAGGCGGCGAGGGGTGTGGCCGGCAGGTTCAGCGCCGATGGGGGCAAAGCCCCTAGGGATATGGCCGAGACCTGGAACCGGAACGCCAAGCGGAACCTTCAGGAGTATCTGCTAAGGTTCATCGGAATAACTGATGAGGAAATAGAGGAATTGAGGAGAAAGTATCTGGAGCCTGCCGGCCGCCGCTGATCAGCCGATGGGCTCGCTGGCCGGATGCTCTGGCTCGCGACGGGTTGATTTGTCGCAGCCGCTCCTACCTGCTGGTCCGCGGCGGGTTGATTTGTTGCGCCGGTCCTACCTGCTGGTCCGCGGCGGGTTGATTTGTCGCGCCGGTCCGTCGGACTGCCGGCCGTGCCAGACATGTTTTCCAACAAAACGCCGTTTCAGGCGCTTCAGAAAATAACTCGCGCACGGTTGGGAGAAAATTCGGGGCAAATAGTGCGGATTTAGTCTCGGCGATGAGGAATGAGATTTCTGCAATTCGGATTTATTTACATGGTTACCAGTTATTGCTATAAAAAGGCCGGCTGATTCCAAATTATCTTTGCCTGAAGTACTGATTTCGAGAGAAGTTCTGCCTGAGGTGGCGAAAAATAGCATTTTGGGTGAAAACAACTATTTGTGTCGCACGATGCAGGCTGAGGTCACCATTCGGTAGGTTGAGGCAACGGCTGTCACCGGCTGCCGTCGCCTGCTGGTAGATAAATCGTTAATTATGCAGGTAAAACATGTTGACAAATGGGATATACGATATATAATATATTTTATACACGAGGTCGGCTTGCGAAGGCCGGCTGCCGACTAACGCGAGGCCAACCCGCGCCGGCCGCCCAAGAGTTGATGCGGCGCAGGCCGGCCGGCACAAGTCAATTCTAGCGCATCATCAGGAGGTAGAAAATGTTTACTAAAGCAATTACGAGAAAACCATGCAAGGCTTTGATCGACGGGATCACAACATATCTGGCAGACGGAAAGCCAGTCTACGAGAACGCCATCAAACAGCATGACAAATATGTAGCAACTTTGAAGGAGCTGGGACTCCAAGTCACAGAGCTAGACGCCGACGAGAGATTCCCCGATTCATGTTTTGTTGAAGACCCTGCAGTCGTAATGGAGCGCTGTGCCGTCATCACCAACCCCGCCAGAGACTCCAGAAACGGCGAGAAATTTGAGATAGTAGACGCTATCCAGAAGTTCTACAGCGACGACCAGGTTTTCCACATCGAAGCTCCGGGCACCATGGAGGGCGGCGACGTCATGCGCGTCGGCGACCATTTCTACGTGGGCCAGTCGGACAGAACCAACGCCGAGGGCGCCAGGCAGTTCAACGACATCGTCACCAAGTTCGGCTACACATCGTCCACTGTACCGGTTGTCGAAGGCCTGCACCTGAAGGACTTCGCCATTTATCTGGAGAACAACAACATGCTGGTTTCCGAGATCATGGACAAAGAGCCGGCTTTCAAGGATTTCAACAGGTTCGTGGTTCCCGCTGAGGAGATCTACGCCATCAACAGCCTCTACATCAACGGCACCGTCATCGTGCCGAAGGGTTACCCTAAGACCCAGAAGGCCATTGAGGACATGGGCTACCCGATCAAGCTGGTGGATTCCGGCGAGTTCAAAAAAATCGACGGCAGTCTTACTTGCCTGTCTTTGCGTTTTTAAGGCACAAAACAAATCCTGCCAGGCGCCGCGGCCGGCGTAATTCCGTGCCCACTGCATAGCGGCCGGAGTATTTCAGCGCCCACTGCGCCGCGGCCGGCAGAATTTAATAGCAATACAAAACCGGGCTTTCGAGGCCCGGTTTTCTCATATCGCATTACTTTTTGTTCATGGCGTATTATTCTTGGTTGTTCTTCAGAATCATCCTCTTGTACTTGGAGGAATATTTCCAGTACTTGGAGCTGAGCTTAGGGCAAGTGGATTTTTTAATGGATGAAACCTTTTTAGCAAGAGCCTTCCAGTCTTTCCAAGTCACGTCACTTGCGCCGTAAGCCTTGCCTGTAGTGTAATAGTTATTATAAATTGTATGCTTGACATAATTGTTGGTATTGTAGCCGAAAATCGTGCCTTTAGCTGGTTTGGCGGTCCCGGAAACTTTGCCAGTAGCGTAGTTGCAGGTTGCTTTGCCGTATGCGTAGCCGGAGATTCCGCCAACGTAACCGTGTCCGTTCAGAACGACTTTGCCTACATTGTAGCAGTTGCTCATATCATTCAGGTCGCCGGAGATGCCGCCAACATGGATTTCATTGCCCGTGTGAGTTGCGGTGATGTTGCCTTTGTTATAGCTCTGGCTTATGGTTCCGCCTGCGCCGCAGATGCCGGACGCATAGGAGCCTTCGACATTGGCGCCTTTTGTTGAATAGGTGACAGCCCCTTTGTTGTAGCACTTGCTGACAGTTCTGGCAAAACCGGAGATCAGGCCTGACGCCGCGGCGCTATTGTAAATTGCGTCAGTAGCCTTCAAAGAAATCTTGCCGGTGTTTCCGCAGGAAACTACTTTGTCAGTTGCGCTCGTTGTTGAGCCGCCGATGCCTGCTGCGAACAGGCCTTCTGTCAGATAGCTGCCGCTCTTGCCACCTGCTGTTGCAGAAATGGCGCCGGCGTTTTTACAGTTTGTGAACGAGCCAGATTTGCCAATGCCGTAAGCAGCAATTGTATCAGTGGAGAAGCCCAGGTTTGATCCGGTGACAGTCAGCTTGCCGGTGTTGGTGCATTTGGAATAGGAACTTCCACCGGTGTTTATACCGGCTACTTCAACGCCTGAGGATGTCGTCCCACTCACAGAGACGGTAATATTTGCGGAGTTTTTGCAGCTGATATATTTTGAATCGTATACTAAGCCAGCAATTCCACCGATGTTTGCGCTGGACTCAGTACCGCTGATGGTGACATTTATATTGCCTGTGACGGTGATGCCGCTGAATGTGCAGCCATTGCCATAGCTTAGGATTGTGCCGTAATACTGATAGTCATCAGAAATTTTGACATTGATTCCCGTGATTTTCAGGTTCTTAAATTTGGCGCCCTTGGCATATCCGAAGATTCCAGTGTGGCTGGTCTTCGGTGAAGAAACCGCGTAGCCTGTTATGGCGTGGCCGTTTCCGTCAAAGGTCCCCGTGAACTGCTTGGCAGTTGTCGTGCAAATGTTGACGTCGCCGCCTAAGTCTATGTCATTTGCCAGGTAGTAACTTCCGCTTGGGTTGGCTTCGATTTTAACAAAATCCGCAGCGCTAGTAATGGCTGTCCCGCTTGGTGTGTCGGCGGCAAAAGTCGGCATGGCGGAAAATGACATGGCCATCATTACCGTAAATGCGGTGATCAAAACTAATGCTTTCTTTTTCATGCTCTGTCTCATGCTCTTTCTCATACTCTTTTGCATGGCTTCTGTTTCCGGGCCTCTCGGTTTTCCATACTCCCGTCCCCGCTTCCGGCCATGCCCTCCTTTCTAATTCTCATGCTCACATTACCTTTTAGTTATCTTTTTGCGTGTGCTTTCATTATATCACTATAAAGTTTGTTTGCAATGGCAATTATCAGATAATACTGAAAATATTTGCCGGTCCGGCCCCGCCAGACATTCCGCCGTCAGAATGCCTGTTGGCATAGGTAGGGTATTGTTCCATCAATGGTACCTTTATGCATAGGATTATACATGGCTGATAAATGGTTGATGACTTGCGTGTAAATAAGTAAACGCAATGGATACAGGCTATGGCGGATCCGGAACGATCTTCTGATACAGCCAAGTTAGAACAACGGAAATGTGTTTGGAGAACATTCTGGTGTTTGGAAAATGAATATTAAGAACCCGGGCGTCGCGGGCCTGAGCCCTTTGGGTAGGCTCGCCCGCGGATCCGGGATGGAAGTCCTCCGCTATTGGGTTGAAAACCCTCCACTATCTAGTTGCGAGTCCTCCGCGCACGTATTTGCTCAATATCCAAAACGATAGTGCGATTTTTTAATTATTGTAAACCAAAAACGCACTTATTGGCTGAATCCAATAGACCGGGGTGCGCGTCAATGGGAACCAAAGACATAAATGGAAATATATGGTGCTAAATCGGTCTTGAAACGCACTTCCTAGTCTCGGAAATAGCCTATAAGTGCGCGTATAATTGTTGGAATTCCAATATGCGCACCTCCATGACCTGAGAATGGCTGATAAGTGCGGAAATGAAATTTGGAATCCCATAAATGCACTTTGATCCCTTGATATGAGGCGATACGTGCGCAGGCGCACTCATACGACCAAATCGCTAAGAAAAGGTGCGGGCAACATGGTTCACCGGGCTACTGGAAAATTACCTGGGAAATTACTTGGTATACTGGCATTTGGAATAGTGGCCGGGATTATGCATAAACTTATGCATAAAGGTACCATTGATGGAACAATAGGCAAGTGGCTCTTGGAGGTATTTCGGGCAAAATGATTGTTCTGAGAACTTTACTATGGTAAAATAATACATTGAGAAAAATTTGGGAGCTGGCACGCAGATTGCGCCGAGCCAAGCAGAGCGCCGGAGCGCCCCGCAGCCGCGCCGCGTGGCGGCAGGCGCTGAGCCGAGATTAGGATGGGAAAATGATACCAAAATTCAGTGTGAAAAAACCGATGACTGTTTTCGTCATCGCAGTACTTATAATCGTAACGGGAATCGTGGCATTCACCAAGATGACGCCGGATCTTTTGCCGAATATGGATATGCCATATGTAATGGTAATGACGCCTTACGCCGGAGCCACTCCGGAGAAAGTCGAGCGGACCGTTACCAAACCGCTGGAGCAGAATCTTTCCACTTTGGAAAATCTGAAGACTATCACATCCGTCAGCAACGCCAACTATTCTATGATCATAATGGAATTTGAGAACGACGTGAATATGGACACGGTTTCCTCCGATGTCCTTCAGCAGATCAACATTGCAGGAGCCGACTGGGACGACAGCGTGGGAACATCCACCATCATGAAAATGAATCCGAGCATGATTCCGGTCAGCGTCGCCGCCGTTTCCTACCAGGGCAAAAACCGCCAGGAACTTTCCAACTTCATGAAAGACACTTTGCAGAACAAACTGGACGGCATCGACGGCGTAGCCAAAGTCGACGCTTCCGGCACCTTGGACGAGAAAGTCAACGTAGTACTCAGCCAAGAGAAGATCAATAATATCAACAATAAGATATTGGCCAGCGTCAACTCCCAGCTGGCATCGGCCCAGACCCAACTTGACAGCCAAACCAGCAAACTGACCGCCAGCCAAGCCAAGATCGACAAGGCCGCCAAGCAGCTGGAGTCCACCAAACAATACATGCCGGCCGAGACATACAACGAACAAAAATCCAAGCTGGACGCGGCCAGCCGCAAGCTAGCCAAGGCCAGGAGCCAGCTTTCTTCGGCTCAGGCCAGCCTCGATTCCAAGGCGGCATCCGCCCGCAAACAGGCCAACATCAAGAACAAAATAACCACTGACATGATTTCCGGTGTCCTGAAGGGGCAGAATTTTTCCATGCCTGCAGGATATGTTGAAGAAGGCGGCGGCAAGTATCTGGTCAGCGTTGGCGATTCCATTACCAGCGAGAGCCAGGCCAAGAACCTTTACCTATTCGACAGTGGAGTCGAAGGCGTAGGCAAGATATACCTGAAAGACGTGGCAGATGTTTTTGTATCCGACAACTCAAACAACCTTTACGCCAAAATCAACGGCAAAGACGGCGTGATTTTGTCATTTAATAAACAGTCGAACTACGCAACGGCAGACGCCTGCACCAACATCAAGGCCGAGTTCAAATCCCTTTCCAAGGAATACAAGGGCCTGAAATTCACGTCCCTCATGAACCAGGGCGACTACATAAATATGGTCATAGACGCCATACTCTCCAGCCTTTTGTGGGGAGCGCTGTTCAGCATACTCATATTACTTTTGTTCCTGAGAGGCATCAGGCCGACCATCATCACCATCTGCAGCATACCAATCAGCTTGATTTTTGCGCTGGCCCTCATGTACTTCTCGGGCATTTCCATCAACTTGATTTCCATGTCGGGACTGGCAGTTTCCGTGGGCATGCTCGTGGACAACTCTGTGGTGGTAATCGAAAACACCGTGCGATTGCGGCGGCAGGGGATCTCTGCCACGCGGGCAGCCGTGGCCGGCGCCAAGCAGGTTTCCGGCGCCATTATAGCCTCGACACTGACGACCATATGCGTTTTTGTGCCTATAATATTTACCGCCGGCCTGACACGCGAACTCTTCACGGACATGGCCCTGACCGTGGCCTATTCACTTGTGGCCAGCCTGATCATAGCCCTGACACTGGTTCCCGCAATGTCATCGAAAATGCTGGGCGGCGCCACGAAGCCCGAGACCAGATTCTTCCTCAGCATGCTGGAAAAATACAGGCGAAGCCTCGCTTTTGTGCTGAAACACAAGGCCCCTATATTGATTCTGGCCGTGGCGCTGCTGGTAGTCAGCGTGGCCGGCACAGTCAGCCGCGGATTTATATTCATGCCGGACATGAACTCGCCGCAGCTTTCCGCCACCCTGGAAATGCCTAAGGGCAGCTCGGTGGATGATGTCTTCGCGGCGGCCGATAAAGCTATGACAAAGATGGAAAAGGTCGACGGCGTGGCCACAGTTGGCGCCATAATGCCGACGGATGACATGTCTATGGGCGGCAGCACCGGCAGCGGCGTGACGATTTCCTACTATATTATGATGAAGGACGGTTCCAACCGCCTGAGCAGCGCCGTGGCCAAGGATATCAACGATGCCTGCGCGGGCGGCGCGGGTACGGTCACGGCCAGCGGTTCGTCTATGAGCGATTTCACGGATGCACTCGGCGGCAGCGGCGTCACTGTCAACGTCTACGGCGAGGACATGGACGACTTGCAAACAGCTGCTCAGGGCGTCGCGGCGAAAATGTCTGCTACTAAGGGTATCGATGTGGTGGACGATGGCATGGAGGACGCGGACAAAGAATATCATTTCGTTGTGGACAAGTCGAAGGCTATGGCCAAGGGGCTGACGGTGGCTCAGGTCTACGCTGCCATCGTGGACAAAATGACTTATGAAAACACCGCGACGACTGTGACCTGGTCCGGCGATGACTACGACGTGGTGGTTTCGTCTGATCAGAAGCAGGCTCTGACGCCTGCCCAGATGCGGAATCTGACTATCAGCGTCAAGAACAGTTCCGGCAGCAAGGTCAGTGTCAAGGTCAACGATATCGCAACGCTGGAGAAGAAGGCAGCCCTCAAGTCCATCGGCCACGAGGATCAAAGCCGCTACATCCAGGTGACTGGAACGCTTAAGGAGGGTTACAATATCACCAAGACCACGGCCGCCGTTGAGAAACAGGTTGCCAAGTACGACCTGCCGAAGGGCGTGACTGTGGAGTACACCGGCGAGGACAAGACTATCCGCGATTCTATGACTGATTTGGTGGAGATGCTGCTTCTGGGCATTCTCTTCGTTTACCTGATAATGGTGGCCCAGTTCCAGTCTCTGAAGTCGCCGTTTATAATTATGTTCACCATACCGCTGGCCTTCACCGGCGGTCTGCTGGCGCTTTTGATCACGGGCAAAGAGATCAGTGTCATTGCCATGTTGGGCTTCGTCATGCTCTGCGGCATCATAGTCAACAATGGCATAGTGCTGGTTGACTTTATCAATCAGCTTCGCGCAAAGGGCATTGCCAAGCGGGATGCTATTATCGAAGCTGGTGCTACGCGTATGCGGCCGATTCTCATGACGTCCCTGACTACGATCCTGGGATTGCTGGTCATGGCTTTCGGAAAAACCGCCGGCACGGACATGATGCAGCCCATCGCCCTGGTCTGCATCGGAGGCCTGCTCTATGCTACGGCCCTGACACTGTACATCGTGCCGGTCATCTACGATATAATGAACGGCGAGAAATATAAACACGTTACTGAAGCGGACGTTGATATCAGCGGGATATAAATTGATAGATTAGCGGAGGCCCATGGCCTGATTCGCTGTCCGACATGACTGTGGTCATGTCGCAATATCCTTGTTGCTTTACACCTAGATGCTGGAACTGATCTGAGGTTCTGGAATTAGTGAGATTCTGGGAATCGTGTCCAAGGCATCAGAACAGCAGATATTTCGTGACCGAAAGCCAATATGAGGAAGCGGGACACGAATCAGAAACTCATAGCGATACTATTTCGTGTCCGAGGCATCAGAACAGCAGATATTTAGTGACCAAAAGCCAATATGAGGAAGTGGGACACGAATCAGAAACTCATAGCGATACTATTTCGTGTCCGAGGCATCAGAACAGCAGATATTTCGTGACCAAAAGCCAATATGGGGAAGCAGGACACGAATCCGAAACAGGGCAGGATTCTTCAATGCAAAAATTGCCCCAATAATTGGGACAATGTGGCGGACCTGGCATTAGACTTTTCGGGCATTGTGGCTATATCTGCCATTGCCTCAGGACTGGGCTGCTTATCGGCCAATTGCCCGACAGTCCATCTGGCATAGGCTTTGCGACCAGATGTGCTTGGTGTTGAGATGTGTTTGGCGTTGAGATGTGTTTGGCGACCAGATGTGTTTGGCGTTGAGATGTGTTTGACACAAGTAAGGCCTTACTTGCGCCAAACTTTACAATCGCAAGTCCAGGGGCCCGCTGCCGTGACGCTTTGATACTCAGCGTTTAGGTAGTGAATATTACAGAGAAAAAGCCCTTGAAATGAAGACATATATTAAGTGTGATAAGGCGCAAGTGTTCGTAGCAATTGCCGATGAGAGATTAGTTGGATTATTATGGACACATAGAATAATGAGAGTAACTGAAGAGAGATTACACGTCGCACAGTTTGTCGTAGATAAGGAAAGCCGTGGAAAAGGCATTGGGACACTTCTATTAAATGAGTGCATCGGGTATTCCAGAGATAATGGAATACAGACAATAGACCTGTTCGTTTCGACATCTAATAATGCCGCAAAAGCATACTATGATAATGCAGGATTTGTTACTGAAAGATTGTTAATGGTCAATAAAGTTGAGTGAAAGAAAAGAACAATGGGATTAGAAATTATAAAAGCAGATGATTCGATAAAATGGAATAAAATCGTGCATTCATTTAAGACATACGGAGTTCATTACCTGTGTGAATATGTGAGAGCGTTTGAACATGCAGGTGAGGGAGAACCACTATTGTTCTATTTTGAAGGCTCAGATACGAGAGCAATAAATGTTGTAATGAAGAGGGATATTGCCAATGATGAGCATTTTTCAGGGAAGATTGAGTGTAATAAATATTTTGATTACAGTACTCCATACGGACATGGTGGTCCTATTGTAGAAGGACCGGGGTACGAGGATTATAATTCGGCATTTGTTAACTATTGCAATGATAATAATATAGTTTGCGAATTTGTCAGATTTGGACTTTTCAATACATACAAGAACCTATGTTGTGGGATCACCAATGGCAGAAGTGTTGGATTCTAATCTTGAAACTATTAAAAAATCTGAGATATTGAGTGAGTTAGGACTAGAAAAGGGGAATTACATTTTATTGTCTGCACACAGAGAAGAAAACATTGATACAGAGGGCAATTTCTTTAACCTAATGAACGCGATAAATGCGTTAGCTGAAAAATACGATATGCCTATTTTGTATTCGTGCCACCCGAGAAGTGCAAAATTCATAGAACAAAGACATTTCGTGTTTGATAGTAGGGTTAGACAGAATAAGCCATTAGGTTTTCATGACTACAATAATTTGCAAATGAACGCCTTTGCAGTTGTATCAGACAGTGGTACTTTACCTGAGGAATCTAGTTACTTTGCGTCAATAGGGAATCCATTTCCGGCTATATGTATCAGGACTTCAACGGAGAGACCGGAAGCAATGGACAAGGGAAACTTCATCATTGCCGGTATAAAAGAAGAGCAAGTGCTACAGGCTGTAGATGTTGCAGTTGAAATGAATAAAAATGGTGACAGTGGATCTGCTGTACCTGATTACACTGATGAGAATGTATCCAATAAGGTGATTAAAATAATACAAAGCTATACTGGAATAGTTAATAGAGTAGTATGGGGTGAATAATACCAATGAAAAAGTACCTTCTTATAATTCCAGTGATAATTTTCATGGTGGGCATCACCTATTTCTCATCTCAGGATGTGGTGCAGTCCACCGATTTTTCTACGTCAGTAAGCATCAGAATTTACTCGATGATAGATCCGGGATTCAAGGATCTGCCGGAGGCGGAACAGATGACTAAAGCCTACGCCGTGGACGAAAACATGCGCCACGTCGGACACTGCACAGAGTACTTTTTGTTAAGGATGGTCGTGTACATCGCACTGCGGAAAAAGCGCCGGTCCTTCCTGTGGACCTTCGCCATCTGCGCGTGTTTTGCCGCGGGGGATGAGATTCACCAGTACTTCGTGCCCGGGCGGGCCTGCCAGCTGTCGGACTGGGTAATCGATATGATCGGAGTGATGGTGCTGCTGGGGATAGCGTGGGCCGTGAGGAGACGGAGAGAGAAACTTGATGAACTATTTGATGTGAAGTAAGGAGTTGATGTATCAATTTATGTATTGACACCAATGACACCAAAAAATGACACCAATAATACCAAAAGTGACACCAATGCGGTGAAAGAATCCGGCACCGTTGTCGGACGATATTTTTCATCGAAGCATATCCGGGATGGTTGAAAATATACGAAATCAGTCGGAAACTATCCGCAATTGACAGTGGATTTTGGGTGAGAATTGATATAGTATGTTTATAGGCTTTATGATAGTGTAAAATAGTTGTTGGTAATATAGATAATAGAATAGAGATCAGTTTCTGTGTTAAAATAGAATTCTAAACAAACAAACAACAGAAAGGA
>NZ_SNXO01000040.1 GCF_004362975.1 Aminicella lysinilytica
AATAGCAGAGAAACAACAGAAAATGCTTAAAGCAGCATAAAGGTAGTTTGATATATGCTTGAAAGTGAATTTACACACAAATATGGACTTGACCTGATAAGTGCGAGGATAATCGTTGAAATTCTAATATGCGCACCTCCATACTCTGAGAATCCAGGATACGTGCGCAAAAGCAATTTGGAAACCTCTGAATCGCACCTTAGTTCCTCGATAAAGGGCAATACGTGCGCGGGCGCACATATACGACCAAATTACAACAAGGAGGTGCGCGGCACTGGATCGTACCATTGATGGAACAATACCCTACTGCTATAATACAGCTACCTGACAGCCCTCTGTTGACAGAGGCGGCCGATTGTTGTATGATAGATATGATAAATCATACTAATCATATCTGCATAGATGTAATTCGATGACACACAATCATCAGCATCAATGTACATGCATCAATAAATCATAAGAAAGGCAACGTTATGAAAAATACACCAAAGGGCAAATACGCCTGGACTGTAAAGGTCGGCGAGCGCGGCCAGTTCGTTATTCCGAAGGAAGCCAGGGATATATTCGGCATCGAGCCGGGCGATACGCTCCTGGTCCTCGGCGATGAGAAGAAGGGGATCGCCATTCCGCCGAAATCCAGGTTCAACGGCCTGGCAGCATCCATATTCGGAGAAGACGAGGAATAGGCTATGTTAAGAAAGGAAGCATCACTATGGCTTTACTGATAATACTGATAATCGTCGCAGTGGTCGGCGTGCCGATCATGCGCTTTGCCAATAAAAATCTTTACAGAGATGAGAAACTCATGAGCAAAGTCTGGAACTGCGGCTACCATGAAAAGCAGGTGACCACTCCGGGCGGCACCGTCCTCAGCTACGGCGTCGGCGGAGCCGGAAGAGCCGTCCCGCTTTTGTTGATCCACGGTCAGGGACAGGCCTGGCAGGATTATATGGAAGTGCTGCTGGAACTGGGCAAAAATTTTCATGTGTTTTCTATAAGCTGCCACGGTCACGGCAAATCCAGCCACGACCCGTCGCGGTACAGCTGCGAGAAGATGACCGAGGATTTCGCCTGGTTTATCGAGAATGTAATCGGCAGGCCCTGCGTAGTTTCCGGCCATTCATCCGGCGGCATACTCGCCACGGCTTTGGCCGCTTACCACAAAGACCTGATCCGCGGGCTTATAATCGAGGACGCGCCTTTCTTCTGCGTGGAGCCTGAAGAAATGAAGGAGCGCAGGGCGGTGGCTTGGCTGGATAATTTCTGCATCGTCAACGACTACATGTCGCAGCCTGATCCCGGCGAGAGCTACAACGTCTACTATCTGAAGCACAGTTTGCTCTTCGGGCTTTTTGGCGGGCTGAAGAACAAAATCATTCCCCAGGTGGAACGCGCGGAGCGCAGGCACCCGGGCAAGCCGGTGAAGATATGGTTCATACCGCAAAGCCTTTTGCGCGGCATGTACTATTCCGCCGACTTTGACAAAAAGTTCGCTATGGCTTTTTACGAAGGCACATGGCTCGAGGGCCTGTCCCAGGAGGAAATGCTGGCGGAGGTCGCCTGCCCGTGCACCTACATCAAGGCCAAGACCGGCTACCTGATCGACGGCAAACCCCAGACCGACCTGACCGGCAAAGACACATCTGAGGCTGTGCTTTGTTGCGCCAATACCGAGGCCGATGCGGAGAAGGTCACGAGCCTGCTCCACGACTGCCGCCGGGTCGACACCGAGACCAGCGACCACCTGATCCACGGGAAATACCCGGATATCTTCATCGAGGAAGTCTCCAGATATGCAAAAAACTGACTCGCAGGTCATCAACTCACGAGTCAGTAGTTTTGCGGAGGGCATTACTTATTCAGTCGCACATGATGCGGATGATTTCCTTATCCGTTTCAAACATGCCTTTGCTTCCCAGCCGGCCTATATTCCGTATGGTGTTTTCTATTCCCTTGGAGACGATGCCGTCGCCGCCGTAGAACTGCTGTCCCCTTTGGTACATCTCATATCCTACGATGCCCGCTTCGACAGAAACCGCTATTTTGGCGGCGCATGAGGCTTTGGCTCCATCACAGATTATGCCTGACGTAATGGCCAGGGCGTTGACTATGGTGTGAGATATAGTGTCCAGATCTCCGCCTTTCAGATACGCTATGCCGGCCCCAACGCTGGCTCCGGCGCTTACAGCGCCACAGTAAGCCGAAAGCCTTCCGATTTCAGTCTTCAGATGAATGGCTGACAGATTGGAGATCAGAAGAGCACGATAAAGTTTCTCTGCAGGAGAGCCCAGTTCCCGGGCGTACACTATCAGCGGGATCGAAACCGTCAGGCCCTGATTGCCGCTTCCCGAGTTTATGACTACAGGCAATTCGCAGCCGTTCATTCTGGCGTCAGAGCCGGCAGCGGCCAGAGCTCTTGCCTTACCGCGAATATCCTGCCCGTATTCAGCATCTATCACACTGCCCACATTGGCCCCGTAGTCGCCGCTCATGCCTTCCCTGGAAATAGCCTCGTTGCACTCGATCTGCCTGTTCAGGAGTTCGCATACATCGCCAATATCGCAGGTATCTGCAAAATCGTATATGTCCTCTATGCTTAGCTGCATATACTCCTCATATTCGTCCTTGCTGACATCCTCTATGTCATGATGCTCTACAGTTTCGGAGTTCTTCTCTATTTCAACTATATTAGTATGGTCATTGACTATATGCACCATGGCGCTTTCGTCGCCGCTGAATACAGTGATCTTGATATCCAAAGGATAACGGCTGTCCAGGGGCTCCACCTTGATCACACGGCGGGACAAAAATTCCCTCATCTGTTCTTTTTGCGCAAGGGTGACGCTGGAGATGACTTCCAGCTCTTTCCCGGGGTCTCCGCCGGCAATGCCGATGGCCACGGCTGTTTCGATTCCCTTGGCTCCGTCTGTGTTAGGCACGATCACGCTCTTTACATTTTTGATTATGTTGCCGCTGACCTGAGCCAGCACTCTGTCAGGCATACTGCCCGGTATCTGCCTGGCCTTTGCCGCGCAGAATGCTACCGCTATGGGCTCAGTGCATCCCATGGCCGTGAGTAATTCTTTATTCAGTATATCCAGATATATACGATATTTTTCATCCGTTATTTTCATCAGTCATTACCTTCCCAAATATTCAGGATTCAGATATTGAAGTTCCGGCAGAGTGAATATCCCGTCTTTCCTGATAAGCTGTCCGTCTATCCATATCTCTTCGCCGCCGTATTCCGGCCGCTGTATCATTACCAGATCCCAGTGATTAGCCGAACTGTTCCCGTTAGGAGCATCCTCGTAACACATTCCCGGCGTCAGATGGAAACTGCCTGCGATTTTTTCATCAAACAGTGTGTCGTTCATAGGCGACAGAATATACGGATTTACTCCCAGAGCGAACTCACCGAAATACCGCGCGCCTTCATCTGCATCCAGGAATTCGTTTATGCGGGCATCGTCATTGGACGTTGCCCTGACTATCCTGCCGTCACGTACCTCGAACTGTATGTTCTCATATTTGAATCCACCTTCCACCGAAGCCGTATTATATGATATCTTACCGTTTACCGACTCTCTGACGGGCGCAGTGTACACCTCGCCATCGGGTATGTTCATACGTCCGTCGCACTTGACGGCTCCTATGCCTTTAATGGAAAAAGTTATGTCGGTGTCTTTTCCCAGAATGTGCACTTCATCAGCCGAGTCCAGAAGTTCCTTCTCCTCTTCTCGGATGGCGTTGATCTCCTCTGACAGATCTCCGAATTCCGAATTCTCCATAAGATAATCCGTCATCATTCCAACAAGTTCTGTAAGTCGGTCTTTCTTTTCTTCTTCTATGTACCTGTTGATCTTCTTTTCCGAATCGGTTACATTCTCCGGCACCATCTTGCGTTTAACGCTTTTCATAGTTATGGTTTTCCCGGATACGCCCTTGATATCTCCGGCTTTCATTCCTACGAGTTCCTCTTCCAGTTCCCCATAGTAATTCTTGCCCAGTTCTATTTTCAGTTCCTTTCCATCTACATCGCATACGATATAGTCAGCGGCCTGACACGGTCCGTCTATCTTTACTATATCCATAAATGCCTTTTGCATGGCAGCTTCATCTATTACGATCTGTAAACATTCCCTGATGTCTTCATTCTGTATCGACTCTTCGACAGAAGCAAGTTTCAGTACTTTGTTGCTCATTTTTACCTCCCTGTCTATATAACTGACGAATCAACAAATTCCCTGAAGAATCCGTTTCTCTCTTCAACTTCCTTTTGCGTTCCCTGGCATGTGACTGTACCGCCTTCGAGTACTATCACATTGTCAGCTCCCTTAATAGCATTATAGCTGTGCGCTATTATTACTATAGTACGTCCTTTCATCATCTTCTCCAGTGCACCCTGTACTTCTATTTCCGTATCGGGATCCAGATTGCAGGTGGACTCATCCAGAAGCATGTACTCAGGATTCTTGGCTATAGTACGGGCTATGTTCAGCCTCTGCAGTTCTCCGCTGGAGAAATTGCTTCCGCCGTCGTCTATGAATGTATCATATCCGTCAGGAAGGCTGTGTATAAGTTCCTTCAGGTTCGCCTTCTCTGCGATCGAATCCAGTTCCTCCTCTGATACGTAACGTTTAAGTCCATAGGTTATATTATCTCTGACAGTACCTGACAGGATCTGTGAGTCCTGACTGGTATAGCCAAACATCTGCCTCCACTCGCGCTTGCTGAATTCATTTGCGTTACGGCCTCCGAACATTACCCTGCCTTCTCCTGGATCATAATAACGTTCAAGAAGCTTCAACACTGTAGTCTTGCCTTCTCCATTGGAACCCACTATGGCAGTTGTTTTTCCTTTTGGTATGGTGAAGGAAACATTATTCAACACATTGGCGCCATCAGGATATGCGAAGTCCACTCCTTCGAAAGCAATATCATCATCAGGTATATCTATATGTTCGCCTGAATCCACGTCCTCGCTTTCAGCATCTATGATCCTTACTACCTTTGCCAGACCTCCCTGGCTGCCTTTGATATTTACGTATGCCTGGAAATACATCATTATCTCATTCATAGCCGTCGATGCCAGACTGTAGTAAGCCACAAGCACTCCCGCGTCCAGGATGCCCTTTGCCATCATGATGCTTCCGCCGATATATACGATGACTGTATTTGCTATACTCGTAAGATTTACATATGTAGCAATTACGCCCAGCTCGATCCTGCTTGCTATGTCCGCCTTGTACATATCATTTATGACTCTTTGTCCCCTCTCGAACTCCTCGTCCTCAGTTCCCGACGCTTTGATCAGTTCAAAAGCCTTCAGCCTTTGAGCCAGATACATGGTGAACGGCGACATGTATGTCTGCATCATATAGTTTGCCCAGTATGACACCTTGGATATAGCCAGGCCATAGATAACAACCGCTATTATTGCCAGGCCTGTCAGCATGAGCAGTTTGTTGCTGTATCCGAACAGCGCGCTGAGTGCCATGACCAGAGTGGCAAGCTGAGCGATCCATCCAACTATCTCTACTATGAGGCTGTTAGCCTTTTCACAGTCTCTGGTTATTCTGCTGACTAAGGCTTCCGGAGTCTCTTTATCATAATACTTGATCGGCATCCTGATGAGATTTCCCCATAGTTTCTTTCTCATTTCTCTGTTTATATGTTCTACACACAGCCCGTCTCTCACGTACTGCTGCATGAACATTATCAGCATACTGGCCAGAGAAATAATCAGGTACTGTACGATAACATCAGTGGTCAGGACTCCGCCGCTCATGAAGCCCTGTTCCAGACCCGCCTGTTTTACTACAGCCCATCCATAGGCAAAGCCAAAGAATATCATGATACCGAATATCAGCCAGGGAAGCTTGAGTCCCTTATATATATTAAAGAATTCACCCCATTTTATGTGGATCTGCTTATTCCTCTTCTTGCTCATAACTGACACTCCCTTCCCTGACTGCAGAATTCTCTGTATGTAGCAGAGTCCCGCAGCAGTGATTCATGATCGCCTACAGCCTCGACTCCACCATCCTTCAGCACTATGACTTCATCAGCTTCCATTACGATAGATACATTGTTCGATATCATTATGCAGGTACGCCCCTGGATATAGTTGTCTATTGCCTTCTGCACGTTGAGGGCAGAGCACGCATCCATGCTGGATGTCGACTCATCTAACAAAACATACCTGGAATTTCTCAGCAGGCCTCGCGTCAATGCTATCTTTTGCCGCTGTCCACCGGACAGTCTGCATCCGTAATCGCCTATAGACGAATCGATGCCGGCCGGCATTTTCTGAACAAAATCCCATGCGCTAGCCGCTTCCAGGGCCTGGACTATTTCTTCGTCCGTTACTGTTCTGCCGACGCCGTAGGTCACGGCTTCTCGGACTGTATCCCCAAGCATAGGCGCATCCTGAGATATATATGATATAGCCTTTCTGGTAGCGGCGATATCGTAGGTATTGATATCTTTACCGTTGAACAGTATCTGACCGTCACCGACATCATAGAATCTCTCAAGCAATTTCAGCAGTGTCGTCTTACCCGAACCGCTTCCTCCGACCAGGACAGTTTTCTTGCCTTCCTTGATGGTCATAGTAAGATTCTCGAATATTTCCTTAGTTCCATAGGAGAACTGCAGATCACGTAATTCGATGTCGCCTTCAGGCGCTCCCTTTTCCGGATATGTTTCATCGAACTCTGATGGATTCATCATTATTCCGCTGACGCGCATGATAGCTCCCTGAGTGCCCTTGATATCCGCCCATTCGAAGATGACTACGGAAATGCTGGCCGTCATTCTGCTCGTGTACATGAAGAACATTACCCAATCGCCGAAGGACAACTGCCCTTTTCCAATAAGGCTGGCGCCGAGGAGCATCAGGATGACATTAGGTATGTAACCCATAATTACGTTAAAGGCTATGTTCCCGGCACACATTACTTTCTGAGCCTCGACTCTGGCCTTATACATTCCTTCTATAGGTTCTTCGCCCTTGGCGACCTCTTCCTCTTCAGTTCCATATGACTTGATCAGCGGCATTTTGGTTATGCGGTCTGACAGATAATGAGTAAGATTACTTATACGTTCATAGACTTTTACCTGGACACTGAAATTGTATCTGCCCCAGACTACCGTCGCCGCAACGGAGAATGGTATGCAGGCCAGCATCCAGTACAGCATCGTATGGTTGATGCCGTAAAGAGTGATAATAACAGAAACGGCGAAGTATATCGATGGAATCATAACATACAGTATCTTTATGATAAACAGACCGATAACCTCTGTATCTGTAGTAACACGACTGATTATTTCACCCGGCTGAGTATCCCCAAAGCCTGACGGCTTGGTGCCCAGTATCCGTTTCCACACTACAGATCTGAGATTTCTGGTAATAGACACCTCGCCTATCCCCTGAACCAGATTGCTGGCAAACGTTACTACGAACAATGCCCCGGCAGAGAAGAGCGCCAGCTTTATCATGTGGGCGCTGGTATCTCCATTCAAAAGGTTAGACGTGTACTGCGGTAACAACAGTTCTAGTTTAGTAGCTGCAAGGCTGACTATCAGTACTACAACTATCCAGATCCATGGCAGTCTGGCATGTGACAGCACATACCCGAATCTTTTCCACGAGCCCTTGTTACTCGTGATCTGTTTTACGGTTTTATTATCATCCACGATAAAACCCCCCTTATTAATTTAGAATTGCGATTAACTGGTTTACTGATTATATCAGCAATATTCTAAATATTTCAAGAGAGGTTGTCTATCCTGTGCTTAACCGTGCTTATCCTGCACATTTTACGGCACATCGCCCGGCCTATATGAACTTGATTCCCCTGTCAGCCATCATTTCCTTTAACTACTTATAGTTGTTTCTCGACAGATTTACCTTAGCCTTACTGTTCTTTAATGTGATATAAAAGGAGCCTCTGATCCCCTCTTCAGCGTGGACATTTCTGATCTCACGCAGAGGTACCAGGAAGGATTGATGAGGTCTGAAAAAATCGTATCCTTCAAATATCTTTTCAAGCTGACCTATGGAGTATTTGGTGGAAATATCCACATTGTTCTTCGTATGTATAATTACCTTTCTCAGTATCTTCTCCACATAAACGACATCATCAGTATCTACCAGCTGGAATCCGCCGCCTGTTAATATGGCTATCTTCTCGGAAGGAACCGGCTTGACCTCCCATGTGGACAAGGCCGCTTCAGCCTTCTTCAAAACTCTCTCCAGCTTCAGCAGGTTTACAGGTTTGACGACAAAATCCAACGGGTTATAATCATATCCATCCAGGGCGTATTCCGGGTGACCGGTACAAAAAATACAATTGACCTCGGGATGAGTTATATGAATGCTGGTAGCCGCATCAAATCCGTTGGTGTCGCCCAGATCTATATCCAAAAACGCAGTATTCACATTATCAGACTCAATCAGACTGATTACCTCACCGGGATCCTGCGTATAAACTATATTGCCCTTATCCACATATATTCCGATCTCACTGACTGTCGCCATCAGAGAATCCCAATCATCATCCAGCACCAGTATCTTCAGTTTCTTTAAATTATCCATATGAACCACCTACTCCACTCTATTGGGTATCTTAACGATAAAATTGATTATGTTCTTCTCCTTGATTTCCCAATAGAATACGCCTCCATGGCGGTCTACTATCTGCATTATGTTATTAAGCCCTATCCCGTCGTGTCCCGACTTGCCCGAGTGACCGAATTCACAGATCTCAACTATCTTACTGACATCAGTCACCTTGTTGGAGATCCTTATGGTTGTCATGCCGGATCGTTTGAATATGTTCAGCCTTATGCCATAGGCCGTACTTCCGCCGGGCTGCAGGCTGGCCTCATCGTAAGCGTTCTGCAAAAGATTGCCTATTATTTTGTTCGCCTCGTATACGGTACAGACTATCCCCGACATGTTGTCTTCTATATCCAACTCCAAAGGTATCCTCTTCTTCAGACACATTTCTCTGTAGTTGTTGATAAGAGCGGCTATAGCCATATCGCTTATAGGAATCAATGAATTCACCGCCTCTGTATCGACGCAGAGGCTCTCAAGGTACTCCCTGCACTTCTGATATTCTCCGCGTTTCATGAGTCCGTCAAGAACATGAACGTGGAAATTGAAGTCATGTCTCTAACTCCTTATGGTCTTAAGGAATGTCTGCATTTCCTCCATGTATTCCCTGTTCATATCCATCTCATCATTTCTCACATTATATGCCGCTATAGTCTTCAGCCACACCATGAAGCAGACTATGGCTATCCATGAGAAAGCCAGCATGACAATGCCTGCGGTGCCCTTAAGAGACGGCAAAAGATGCACTGAGAATGCCGCAAAAGCGGTAAGGCCTGCTGCTGGCAGCAACGCCGCCGCTGACGGACCTCTGCCAACTCCGTTATTTTTGTTCCCGCCCAGGCCCTTCAATCCTTCAGGATCCGGGCCGAATTTTCTGATGGATCCGAGTATGATCAAGGCTAGCGCAGAGGCAACCGCTAAGTATACGGCGAGGGTTTCCGGCGATTTCCCAATCAGTTCGTCCAACAAAGCAGAGATATTCCATAGACTCAGGTAGACAGCCCCCTCCAGAAGCATCACAAGGGCTATCCCATACCTGCTTCTGTCGGCAGTGCCTGCCGCAGTGCTTATGACGAAAACGCCCATAGATATCATCATCCACCAGTAAGGCCCAGCATCCATACGGATCACCAGATGAATAATGAAGTACATTATTCCCATTGCCAGACCTGCGGCCAAGACTGTGAGCACGGAGCGCCGCAGTCCGGACCCAATCAAAACAAAGCCGCATAATAATGCGACCATCCCCGTTATTACAATTTCTGCGCAAAGCCATATCATAGTTATTGCGTACCCCTTTATTTCTTAAGAATGTAAATACCTGCTGAAGATTTTTTGAAATTATATCATCTTATCAGCCATAAAGCAACTGCCACCTGACTATTGTAGAAGTTGTTATACTATCTATGGCTTCAATCATTATCAACGGCTCTAAGGTTGTGATTCTCTGCCCAGGTGGTTGCTATCTGGCGCAGTCGCTCATCACGATATTCATACCAGGCTGTATCGATGCCCTCTCTGCCGATAAGATCGCGAAACCGCTTGAATGCGCTGCGGCCACGAATTGCTTCCTCCAGTTGCGCCTGAAGCGTACCGGTAGTGTGCTCGTATATAAAGTCTTCCATAATTCCATATTCATTGACTTCATATGAGTCTGGAAGTGCGTAGCAGTTTTCCAGATATTCATCGCTGACATCATCGAAATCGTCCCCTATACATATAAATTTCTTTGTTTGCGGATCCCAGAATTCCTGCCAGTTTGCCATGCTTTCTAATGAATCTATAATTCCGGAGAGTTGTATTTCCGGCCATCTTGAGCGTTCCTCTTCACGTTGCTCTGCCTCCCAACGAAACGCCTCAAGGCACATCAAAAGTTCCCCAAAGCGATCTAGCCCAACATTTGGGTCATATCCGGCAGACTGTTTTTTAAGAAACGCCGTTATGCTTCGGCTTTCTTTTTCCGTCAGCGAATCGAAGCATTTTTCAGTGTTAGCGCGAATCTGATTCCACGCATCCTTCATTTCCTCAACTAATATGAATTCGTCATTTTCTTCAGCTCCAGCGCCATTTCCCATCGAATCGTCCAGACTGATGTATGTTATTGCAAATACTTTCATCTGATCAAAAAGTGATCTGTTCGATGTCCCCAGTCGCAGCCATTTAGAGTAGTATAACAGATTATCCGTCTTTATTGATTTCATGGCCATTTCCTGGCGGAAGCGCATTGAATACATTTCAATCGCCTCTTCAGTACTGACTTTCGGCACATTAAGCCTAAAGGCCAGCTTAATACAAAGGCTATAATCTTCCACAAGTGCATCTGCCATTATTTCTGAAAGCCTGTCTAAACCTATCTTAGAAAATTCCTGGTACCATATCTGTCTTTCTGAATTTTCCGAGATGATTTCCGGAAGTAATACATCCTTTTTCTTTGTCATGCGCATCCTCTTTTCTTGCATAATCTATGACTGGAAAATGGGCGTTCTATCAACCCCATTATGTTGCTCATTCACTAATGTCTATATGGCACAGTTTATATAGGATTGTTATTAACAATTATATCATGTAACAACTGAAAATTAAAGAAAACAGTCTACAACTAATGATTATTGATAAATTGATGAGGGGCAGAATGATATCTGCCCCTCACTGGTTATTATGCTCTATTATGATGTTATCTATTCAACTATTTGATTGTTATCTTCTTAGTCTTGGAATCATAGCTGTAGCACATGTATGTGTTATTGCTGTAGGTCTTTACCACAACTCCCATTCTGGTGCCTTTCTCGCTATGGTTGGTAGTGCTGTTGAAGCCCATCTTGAATGTCTTGCCTGTGCCCTTGATTTTTCTCTGCTCGCCATTACCAAGTGTCACTACAACGCCCTTGGTACCGGAAGCCTTCTTGCTCAGTTTAACTGTCAAGGTGTAGGAGGAAGTGTACTTCCACTCCAAGTCATTGTATGACCAGAACTTTTTGACCTTGAAATTAGAAACCTTAACTGACTTGATCACCGGTTTCACAGATGGTCCGGTCGGTACAGTTTTCTTCACCGCAGTACTTGTATATTTCAGAGTCTTGTCAACCAAATTGCCGCTTCTTATTTCGAACTTATAGCTCTTGTTTGGCTTAAATCCCTTAACATATGCCACATCACCCGAAGCTGTATTTATTAAGTACTGCAAGGCAGATCCAACCTTCTGTACTATAACTGTAGTTCCACATGTCCTGTAATTAACATATTTCTTATTGAAATATATCCTGTCAGGAGTGGAATAAATCTGGATCTTCGAAGGTGCGCTTGCATATACCTTAGCCATGGTGAATTCATAGTCAGAATCGCTGCTTGGGCCACCGCTGATATCAAAGAAATACTCGCCTAGCTGATCAAAAGTAATACTGTCCTCATAGGATGCCAGCCCATAAGTATGTAGTGAGTCTCCGGTGGAGTTGTTAGGAGTGATGACTTCTGAATAATCTCCGAAGTTTTTCCCGTTGTCGGTAGATATCTTGTAATTTACCGTCTTAGGACTTCCTGCGCGGAAGACCTGGCTTAAATTCACGTCAGTCTGCAAAGTAAGAGATCCATCTCCCGCCTTATTTTGGATCGTATAGCTATAATTGTAAGTCGTTGCGCTTACTATAGCCGCTGTGGCCATGATCATTGTCACGATTATTGCGGCCATCAACGTCAGTCTCAATGTTTTCTTCATGATTTCCTTCCTCTCTTCTAACTCGTTTTAACTCTTCTTCTCTCAAATCAATTTCTATGGCAGGGCTACTTGTCCTTTTTCTTTCCGAACAAATGCCACGCCGCGGTTCTGGCTTGGTTCACGGTGTTCCTTGCCTCATGGAGCTCCGGATGCGCTTCCTCAATAACATCTCGCATCTCGCGGCTCTGGTGGAACATCTCGCTCTCCGCCTCCGTCTGGGCCATTCCGGCGATATCGGAGATTCCCTGCTTGAGCCAGGCTTTCTTCCCGGCTCCCGTATCTACTGTGGTACCATAGGCATTCTTCGCCGCCTTCATGGTGTCCTTGGCGGACATTTTCTCCTGAGGTTTAGGCGTGCACTTCATCATCAAAGCTGTCATTTTCTGATCCAGCCCCGCGGCCGCAAACTTCTCCTCGAATTCCATGTAAGCTGAACACGACTCAGCAAGGGTCATTACATCCGACAAAAATTCATCGTACTGGCCCTCAATAGCAGCCGGTACTTCATAATAGTCTCTGATGACTCCCAGTTTGGTATCAACAGCCATCTGAACTTCATCATTCATCTATATAACGCCCCCTTCCGATACCTGATCGATAACCATTACAATTTCGTTATATAGTTAGTTTATCAGAATAATAAGAATTCACTACACCCGAAAGTATTAGTCAGGCATATTTAGGCACAAAAAAACAGCCAGGGAATTCCCTGGCTCAAATAAAAAATATTCAGATGGTTGACATATGGTTTTGTAAATGCTTTAAACTAGTCGATAACCCTGCGTCGCCTTGTCTGTATTGATCAGCAGTATGGCTCCGCGCACGTATTGGGCAAATATCCAGGACGATAGTGCGATTTTATTATTATTGTAAACCAAATTCGCACTTATTGACCGATTCAAAGAGGTCAAGGTGCGCGGCAATGGGTATATCATCCTCAACTGGTATTTACTGGTAGTGTATCAGGCCTGATACGCACTTCTTATCCTTTAATATCGCCTATAAGTGCACAACTAATCGTTGAAATTTCAATACGCGCACCTCCATGTCCTGAGGAAGCCTGATACGTGCGTAAATCAATTTGGAAACCTCTAAATCGCACCTTTGTTCCTCAATACAGGGCAATCCGTGCGCGAGCGCACGTATACGACCTGATTACCAACAAATAGTGCGCGGTCCAGTATTTTGGTTACATATCTCGGGTACATATTTCGGGTACATATCATAGATACCGATATCCAGTATTTCGGGTACATACCAGCGCGGATCATTTGTTGTCTATGTTTACGACCATGCCGCTGATGCGGGCTTTGATTGCCAGCTCAGTCCGGCTTTTGCAGCCGGTCTTCTCCATCATGCTCTTCACATGCATTTTGACGGTGTTCTCCGATATACCCAGCTTCTCGGCGATGGCGGCGTTGGTGACGCCGGCAGTCATAACTCTCAGCACATCGATTTCCCGGGCGCTGAAGTCATCGCTGGTAGCGTAGCCGATCTGCATTTTCGGTGCCCTGTCAGGATAGACCGATTCCCCGGCCATGGTCCGGTCCATGATTTCCAGGATCGTCTCCCGGGAAGCCTCTTTGTACCAGAAGCTTTCGACGCCTATTTCCCGGGCCCTCTTCATCCAGGATGCGTCGGCCATAGAAGTTACGGCTATGATCTTCACCTTAGGCATGGACTTCTTGATGCGGGCCGCCGCCGTCAGACCGTCGGAGCCATCGTTCATAAGGATGTCCATTATGACCAGATCCACATTTCCCGTCAGGACATAAGTGTCCGCGAAGGCCGCCGATTCCACCGACTGCACCAGTTCGTAATTGTCGCTGCCCCGGACATACATCTCGAAGAGCTGCCTCGGTACATACTGATCATCAACTATCATTACTCTCGTCTTAGCCATCTAACTGTCCTCCCTTGGAAGTGTAATACGCAAAACAAACTCTGGCCTGTATTCGATCTCCATTATTCCACCTGCCCGCTCTACGGCTGTGCGCAGGTTTCCGAGGCCGCCAGTCTCATTGATGGGCCCTGAAGGCGGATCGCCGTCGTTGGTGATCCGGGCGGTGATGCTGGCGCCGAGTCCGCTGCATAGGTCGACCTCGCCGCTTTCCGTGGCGCCGACCTCGCTACTGGCGCCAATTCCGCTGCTTTCTGTGGCGCCGGTCTCGCTGATATCCATAGTCACTCTGGTGCCGTGGGCGTGGCGCACTGTGTTGGTCAGGCACTCGTGAAGGGCCGTGATGAAAATACTGCGTTCCCTGGCCGGCCCTGGCAACTCTCCATTCAGGACGATCCTGACGCCTACGGCTTCGGCGGCGCTCTGCAAAAGCTCCCACTCGTCCTTCGGCGGCGCCGGATCTGCCTCGTTTTTCATGACTCTGATGTCGTGGCTCCACAGGCGCAGAAGTTCTGCTCTGTTTCTCTCGCTCTCCGGCTGTGCCAGGTAGGCCCTGAAGGACAAAAGCGACCTTCCTATGTCATCGTGAACTTTTGTCTTGGCGGCCAGTATCTCCTCTTCCCTGGCCAGCTGGTGGACCTGACTGCTGTAGTCCCGCAGGCTTTTATTGACATCGGCCAGGATGCGGTTGTTGTTTTCCAGCTCCCGGCTCAGCTCATATCTGTCGGTCACATCGAAAGCCAGAGTCTCCACTACCTGACCCTGGTCTATATCCAAAGGCCGAACATGTATCTCCCACACATTCTCCTCATGGGCAACCACGGTGATCGAAGGTTCCTGACTTATGATATGCGCACCGGGCATCAGCTGCCCTCGATTGAGCTTCCCCTGACATTCGTTCACATTCATAGCCACCGACCCGAAGAGCCGCCCGCTTATATCATTCATTTTAGCATTGATCAAAAGCACCTGTCCATTCTTTGTCGAGAAACAAATACCGTCAGGCAGATCGTCCAGGCTCTCCTTGATAGAATCCCCCGTGAGCATAGTGCGCCTTTTGTTGATGATATCCCTGATGAGCAGCGCCTCTATCCCCGCAAGGGCAATGAGTATGCCAGCCACAGCCAGGGCCGGCAGATCGCCCGCAAGAACAGCCAGTCCAATGTAAGATCTGTTTTGTTCTATCATTCCGATAATGTCGATAATGGCCTGCAGCACGCAGAATACAGCCAGGGCGCAGACCACAGCCGCCGCCACGCTTCTCCCCTTCAGGCCGAGAGCGCAGGCGTTGACCAGCGTAAAGGCCGCCGCCACGGTGATGCATATGGCCGCCATGCCGTAGATGGTCATGGCCAACGGTGAAATCAGAAAATACGCGTTCAGCATGCCGGGCCTCCCTTCGCAAAACTCAGGCTGACGATTTCTCTTTCCTCGTCTTCTGAGTATTCCAGACTGAATGATCCGCCCGCGGCTGCGATTTCTTCCCCCAGGACATCGGCCCCCAAAGGCGCTCCCGGCCGGCTCACTTCAATATGTATCATGGCGGTGTCTTCAGTTTCCAGGTCCGCGAGGATCCCGTCGGCACCGGGTATGGCCCTCTCCAAAACCTCTTCAAACAGCCGGTACATAAGCAACGCCGCCACAAAAGGCAGCCTGCCCGTGTTGCTGCCGGTCACGCAGGTCTGAGCTCCGCAAAGTCCGCCATATTCCAGGGACTCCTCCAGTGCCAGACGAAGCTCCGCCGCCGGTATATCCTCTGCTCCATCAGAAATGAGTATCAGGTTAGAGTATCTTTTGATATAGGCGTTGAGCACGCAGGCGTATTCCATGCTGTGAACGAAGGTCTCCTCGTCTGTATCATCGTCAAGGTTTCTGAGTATATTATCCAGTTTGTCAAGCTGAGGCCTGACTCCTTTCGCCACGCTGTCGTAAAGGCGACTCTGCTGCTCGGTTCTCGTGCGCTTTTCTTCCATTTTATTTTCCGCGTCTATCATGGCGTTTTCATCAGCCAGAACATCGCCAAGATCCGCCAGCCTGGAGTTCAGACTGTTGATCTCAGAAATATCCCTGACCCAGTAGCAACAACCCCCATGGATCTTTTTGCTGCCCAGGACCGTGTCGCCCCTGTCAAGGACGGCAGGGCTGCCTTTGGCGCCATAGACCTGTTCCGCCGTGACCGGTATGCATTTTCCCGAGGAAAACCGCAGATTTCCGTCATTATCCATAATACCGGCGCCAATGGACGAGGCCCGCCAGAAATCCCCGTAACTGTCGTTGGACGGGAAAAGATGAACCACTATAAGGCTCTCCATGAAAGCCGCGAACAGGACGCAGGCGATCTCAGGAGCCCTGAACATATGTATTATGAAAATATCCGAATCTAATATATACAGGACAACATAAAGGAAACCAACTGCAAATGGCAGCATCGGCACCCATATGCGTTTTCTGATGGCCGGCACCCGGCAGTGTATGAAAGCCAGGGTGATCGCAACGAGAAAGAGCAGGATGATCCATGTGGTCACTATATAGTAAAGGGGCCCGCGAATCATGTCGCTGTCGGTCCAGGCCCTGAGTCCGTCCGGGAAACGGAAGGCCTGAAAGTGCAGGTCGTTGGTCATTATTCCCAGCATCATGACCACTGCAGGAATATACAGGAGTTTCCACTTCCTGTCCACATCCTCCTTCTGGCCCTTACCCACGCAGAATAGAGCGAATATAATAAGCAGCGGAATGAATATGTATGGGAAATAATAAAGGTACCAGATGTACCTGGCGCCCACGTGATGCATAGGCAGCAGAGAGTATTTGACCGTTCTGATGGCCATCCAGAATATCATAAGAGAGGCAGCCCCTATGAGGTACTTCCTTACATATTTCTGCAGGAGCCTGCGCCTTATCTGATATATCCAGATGAAAAATGCCACTGTATAGCAGACGAAAATAATACTGTTCTCTGAAATGTACGGGCTGATATAAGGCCCGGCAAGATGCAGAATTCCGCACAGTAAAACAAGAGCAAGGCATATGCTGTCTGAAATTTTGGTTTCTCTGCTGATGAACATGGGCGGCACCTCCCGATCCACTATTTATCTGCTTTGGCTATGGCTTTCAGATTCTCGATGGCATACAGGGGCAGATCCGTGAGCCAGCCTTCCTCCTTATAATCTGCCATAGATGTACGGATAGACACCCTGGGCTCGAATTTACCATGATATGTCTTCAGGCTTTTTGCCATAAGGTTGACATCTGCCTTAACTTCTACAGGAATGGCCTCCTGGCCGTTATCAACGACAAAATCCACCTCGCAGGAGTTGCGGTCGTTGGTGTAATAGTAAATTCCCAAGTCTGGGATCGTTACAAGTTGCTGCAAAACATACTGTTCAGTCAGAGCGCCTTTAAATTCAACGAAGAGCTCGTTGCCTTCAAGTATTGTTTTCTGACTGAGCCCCGCCATGCAGCCAAGCAGGCCTACATCTACAACAAACAGTTTGAACGCCTTCATATCCGCGTAGGCCTTCAAGGGCAGATTCGGCTTGTTGATACGGCTGATCTTGTGAACCATTCCGCAATCCGACAGCCACATTATAGCAGTTTCATATTCTTTAGCTCTGGCGCCTTCCCGTAGCAGACCATAAACAAATTTCTTGTTCTCTTTAGCCAGTTGTGATGGAATATTATTCCACAGCATCCGGATCTTAGGCACGGTGTTATTAGGCGCATGCTTTGAAAAGTCCTGCTCATAAGCCTCAAGAATACGTTTCTGTATTTCTCTGACCTCATTATAATCTCTATCTTCGGTAAATCTCAGCACTGCTTCCGGCATTCCTCCTACGAAATAGTACTGCTTGAGAATATCTGTATAAGTCTGAGCAAAACTCCCTATCATCTGATAATCCTGCTTTTCCAGCAGTTCAGCAAAACGCTGGTTGCCTGTGGCAATCAGGAATTCTTTAAAAGATAAAGGATATAATTTCAGAAACATGACTTTCCCAACCGGAAATGACGTGCCACTGTGAAGGGCGATCCCAAGGAGGGAGCCTGCGCATATAATATGGTACTGCGGCGCGTTTTCATAAAAATATTTAAGGCTGGACAGGGCCTCAGGCACCTGCTGGATCTCATCAAAAATCAGGAGAGTGTTATCCGGATCTATCTTCTTCCCTGCATAAAGCTCAAGTCCCATGAGCAGGCGCTCAGTGTCAAGATCTGACGCAAAGAGTTCCTCCATAGTCGAATTGGAATCGAAATTGATATATATCGTGTCACCGTAAGATTGCCTGCCAAATTCCTTCATAAGCCAGGTCTTTCCTACCTGCCTCGCTCCCTCTATAATTAAAGGTTTGCGATGCCTGTCATTCTTCCATTCATTGAGTTTTTCCATTGCAGTTCTATACATAGAACACCTCCGTTTAATCTAGTATAGCGCTCTTTAACAAAAATTGCAATGAAAAAGTGTAGTTTCACTACACTTTTTACACCGTATTTTGCAAGTATATGCCACTTTCTGCATTTTTCTTTATGTGTCCTGCCGCAGAAGGTCGATTGCAAAACTAACTTCCAGTTTGCAAAAGAAAATTCCAGTAGAAAATAATTTGCAAGATTAATTTCTGTTTTATCAGAGCAAAACAGAA
>NZ_SNXO01000041.1 GCF_004362975.1 Aminicella lysinilytica
GCAGAGAATCTTACCTGCTTCCTGTTTTCCAGGGATTTTAAGCTTTGTATCATCAATCCTATCCAGACATCTGCTATCAGAAAATCTAATATCCGTAAAACTAAAACGGATCCTGTCGATACCATCCTTATCATAAAAACTATGATGATGAACAAATATCGCCTGTTTTCTCAGCATGACATGGATTCCATGAAATTAAAAAGCCTTTGCCGCTTTCGTCAGAAATTAGTAAAAGCACGGACAAAGGTCAAAATTCAGCTTGTCACTTATATCGATCTGCTTTTCCCTGAACTCCAGTATTTCTTTAGATCCGGTATTCATGGCAAAGCCTGCTACGCTCTTCTTAAAGAAGAGTCAAATCCCGACAAGATTGCGAAAATGCATCTCACGCGGTTATCAAACCTGCTGAACAAGACCTCTAAGGGCCACTTTAGTAAGCAAACTGCAATTGCTTTGAAAGAGCTTGCATCGCAATCTGTCGGTACTAAAGATGATACCCTATCTTTACAGATTTTGCAATCCATAAATCAAATTGAATTGTACACATCTCAACTTAAAGAAGTTGAGGCATCTATCAACGAGATCATGGATAACATGGATTCTGTTATCAAAACGATTCCCGGTATCGGCAACCTGAACGGTGCCATGATACTCGGTGAGATCGGTGACATCAGCCGTTTTGAAAAGCCTTGCCAGCTTCTTGCTTATGCGGGCCTGGATCCGTCTGTCTATCAATCCGGGAACTTCAATGCTCCACGGACAAGAATGTCCAAACGGGGCTCCAAACTGCTCCGCTATGCCTTGATCAATGCTGCGTGGCAATTGACTTTAAACAACGATACATTCAAGAACTACTATGACCTGAAGGTATCTCAAGGCCGCCGTCACTACAGTGCCCTGGGTCCTACTGCTCATAAATTAGTTCGCGTTATTCATAAAATGCTAACAGATAACGTTACATTCAATTTGGACTAGTTATTTCTACTCACTAATTCCATATTCAGATTTTGAAAGCACCTGTTGATGCTTTATTTGTTGTACTCTCATTTACTTCAAAACTATTTTAAAGTTTTTTCGGTTTTTCTATTGACTATTCATAGTTGGTCTCCTTTAGTATTTCCTTTATTCCTATGTTAACAACTATTACATTGCCAATAAGATCCGTCATTCTTGGATTATCATGAACCGGTTTCTTACTGTGGAAAGTAATAGTATAATCTGCTGTTACACAATTCTTAGGTTCATCTCTGCCGGTATCGTCTCCTGATATACCGCTTGGAATGTCCATAGCAAAGACAATAGCTTTCTGGTATCCCATCTTGTTTATTGCTTCGACAGCCGCTTTTCCGGCTTCACGCAATTCCCCATGGAACCCTGTACCATAAATAGCGTCAACTACTATATCGAAGCCTCCCGATGCAGGCACTTCTCTCCTGTCAAGGATTTCAAGTTTGTCCTTGATAAGATCATAATTCTTCTTAGCATCTTCTGTCGCTGGGTTTCCTTCGACCAGAACGACTACAGTAGCCCATCCAGCTTCATTTAGCTTTCTGGCTACGACTAAACCGTCGCCCCCATTATTGCCTTTACCGCAGAATACTACTGCCCTCGGATTTCTGATTGCTTCCGGACATTTCCCGAGAATTATTTTCGCAGCCTCTGTTCCTGCATTCTCCATCATTTCATAAGTTGATAATCCCTTGCTTGCAGCCATCTTTTCCAGCTGTTTCATTTCTTCACAGGTAATTGTTTCTTTTTCATAAAGTTCCATATTAAAACCTCCTTGATCTTATATTTCAAGTCTGATGTCACCACCAAACATTTTTTCTATTCTGTTTCTCAGTTCAGCATTGTCCGTGCTCCGTAGATCAGGATCTGACGCAAGCAAGCTGTTAGCTGCATTCTTTGCCTTTTCCAGCACATCCGCATGTCTGACGATGTCGCTGATGCGCATTTCCGGCAAGCCGTGCTGCCTGGTGCCAAAAATCTCGCCAGGTCCTCTCAGTCGCAGGTCTTCCTCGGCTATTTGAAAACCGTCCGTACTCTCGCACATTATCTTTACTCTCTCTGCCGCTATGTCAGTCTCGTTGTTTATAATGAGATAGCAAAATGATTGATCATTTCCCCGTCCAACGCGGCCGCGTAGCTGATGTAACTGTGCCAGGCCGAAACGTTCGCAGTTTTCTATGACCATGACAGTCGCATTTTGTACATTTATGCCTATCTCTATGACGACCGTTGACACCAGCACGTCTATTTCACCTTTGACAAAAGCATCCATGACGGCATCCTTTTGTTCCTGAGGCAGACTGCCGTGGATAAGGCCGACTTTATAATCTTTGAATAGTTTCTGCAACTCGGCAAAAAGTTCGCTGGCGGATTTCGCGTCTATTTTCTCTGACTCTTCTATCAAAGGAGCCACTACATAGGCCTGCTTGCCCTTTACAAGCTCTTTGCGGACCTTATCGTATACCAAGCCTCTATCTTCCTGATGAGCTGCTATGGTTCGTATCGGCTTGCGTCCTGCAGGCATAGTATCTATGACGGAAATGTCCAGTTCACCGTAAAGTATAACTGCCAGCGTCCTGGGTATTGGAGTCGCAGTCATGACCATTATATTGGGATCGTCGCCTTTCTCAGACAGCCTATGTCGTTGCTCTACGCCGAATCTATGTTGTTCGTCTGTAATTACCAGACCCAGTCTGTTGAATTTGACACCCGGCTGGATAATTGCATGTGTTCCAACCAGTATATCAATTTCACCGGTTCCCAGCCTGTCTAATACTTCTTTCTTATCTGCAGGCTTCATACTTCCGCATAGCAGGCCTATTTTCAGGTTGTATTCCCTGAATGCCTCGGTAAGTGTGACATAGTGCTGCTTGGCAAGTATCTCTGTTGGTGCCATCATTACGGCCTGATAGCCGTTGCATACAGTCACATACATAGCTATTTCGGCTATGGCAGTCTTACCTGAACCTACATCGCCCTGAATAAGTCTGTTCATTACCCCGGTAGATTCAAGGTCTTTAGCAACTTCACTCCAGACTCTTGTCTGACCTTCAGTCAATTTGAATCCTATATTATTTATAAATTCTTCAGACCTTCCGGTATTTATTGCTATGCCATTTTTCTTTGCTGCATTATCGTTTTTTACATAAATAAGTCCTGTTTCCAAGGTCAGCAGTTCATCGAAAACCAGCCTGAATCTACTCATCAATACATATCTGCTTTCTTTTGGGAAATGTATGTTTTTCAAGGAAAAAACAGGATCTGCAAGTTTATACTCCGTCACAATGTTTTCCGGCAACCATTCTCTTACACTTTCTATGGCCGGACTGACCTGTGCCTGAATCTTTCGCATTTCATTCTGTGATATCCCCTCTATAGTCGGATACACTGGTATTATGCCTCTGATATCGCCTTTCTCACCGTATTGATGAAATTCCGGATGAATCATCTGCATACGGCCCATGTTTTCTGACACTTTCCCATAAAAAGAGTACTTGGAATTTACATTAAATGCTCCCGATAGATACTTACCGTTAAAGAATACTATCTCGATCATTCCGCTATCATCGTTAATAAGTAATGATAAAGGAGCACGCTTATTATACGGATTTCCGCTTTGTCTTCTTGAGATAACTTTACCACATACCAGATAGTCTTTCCCTTGTTTCACATCGCATATAGGAGTCTCACGTCTGCGATCCTCATATCTGCGCGGAAACCATTCTATCAGGTCCTCTATGGTCTTGATCCCGTGTTCAGATAAAACCTTGCCCTTCTTGGGGCCTATTCCTTTTAAAGTTGTAATTTTATCCTTAAGATCCATACCTGTATACTACCTTGGTCCTTCTGCGTGCTTTCCTTTGTTTGGTCATTACGCCTGCAATGTTGATTGTTATCTCTGAAGGCTTGCTGCCGCTAATGACCTCCAACCTGTCAGCTATATAATCAGCTACCGCCTTATTGGTACTTTTAATGCTGATTCCAAATCTGACTACCACATTGAACTCAAGCTTGATGTGACCTTCAGAGTTTGCATCAGATGTTATATTCATAGCCAGATCCCCATCAGGGAATTTACCGCCTATACCTACCAGACGACCTCTCTTAGTAGTGACCCAGACTTTATTCTTGCATTGAGGCTGCATAGTGCCATCGATTATTATCTGTGAAATGATCGAGTTGGAAATCGAAACAGTTCCCAGCTCTGTTTCCCTGGTCAAAGTCATACGCTACCTCCGATCATTTGAAACTATCTTCTGTAAAAGCCATAGTATGAAGAGCCTTACAATAAATTGATTCTATAAGTGTCAATTCGCCTACACTTATGCTTTCATCAGGCTGTCTTCTGTTGTCCTCTCTGCCTGGCAATACTGGTCCCCATACGACTATATTATCCATAAGCTGGGCATAAGAAGGTCCCTGCGCTAAAGTGAAGTCATTCCTCGTTTCAGTTACATGTTCATAAGCATCACCGAAGGCTTTAACAAAAGGCGCATTTCTGCTGACGAATATTCCCGGAGCTGAGTCTATGTTATCTATTCTCATATCATCATCTTCAAAGTACTTTTCCAAAGCTTCTATGATATCTTTCTCGTCTGTATCGTTAGAATATCTTACATTCATATTGACATACAGTCTGTCTTTAAAAATATATATTCTGGTAGGAACATAAATATTATTCCCGGAAGCCTCGTTCTTGAAACTTCCCTTGCTGCGCGGCATTCCGGCTCTCTGACCATAGAATTCATCGAATCCATATCTCAGTTTTCTTATGACCTGAAATACCACATCATCTCTGAGGACTAATCTGTCATTTCCAATGATGGAATCCAGCGCTGCAGCCATTTTAAAAATTGCATTGACACCCTGTTCAGGATAAGCCGAATCCACAGCCTTACCTGCAGCGGCGAATTTACGATCGTCATCCAAAGTTATCATGCATTTTTCCGGTACTACCTGATTGCAGTTGCCTGCTTTTATGTCTGAAATACAACCGACATCTTTCTTTACAGGAAACGAAACAAGTATATTCATAGTACCTTTGCTTACGTTGCATATAGGAAATACTCCATCCGGAGCAAAACCGTAATCCGGTGCTTTATGATCCATAAGATAGGATCTTACGTCTGACAGATCATGCTCCAAACCAGTACCAATTATCATCTGAATTCTCTTCCCGTAGGATTTCCCTCTGTGGTAGTAGGTGTTCCACACATCCTTCATGGCGAAGAGTGCTGCAATTGCAGGGCCCTTGCCGGCTAGTGTTCCTCTGGCTATTATATTCCCGTTCACAACCACTGGAACAAAAGGATCGCACTGCCATAATCTTCTGTTGCCAGGATCTGCTACATCCACATGAGTCAGAATGCCAACAGTTTCCTCTCCTTCTCCAATTTCAATTATACCTACTCTGTTATCAACTGCTTTCTTACAGGTAAAACCAAAGGCTTCGCCCTTTTCCAGCATATAGTCTAAAGCTTTTCCACAGTTTTCCTTATCGCCGGAAACACTGGGGATACTCAATAATTCAATTAATGCTTCAACCGTACCATACATAATGTATAGAAGTCCTTTCATATTCTCTAAAAAAAAACGTCATACCGATGGTATTAATCCACCAGTATGACTGTCTGTTTCCTTTGCCAGATCAGATAGCACGGTTAACTTTGCCGGATCTCATGCACTGTGTGCATACCTTAGCTTTTCTTGTCGTTCCGTTGTCATCGATCTTAACTGTCTGAATATTAGCATTCCACTTTCTTCTTGTGTGTCTGTTTGAGTGGGATACATTATTACCGGAAACCTGTCCTTTTCCGCAAATTTCACATTTTCTCGACATTTGCCGCACCTCCTATCATATATATAAGCTTTACTGTTGATTTCAGTTACCGTGTGATTCCTGAACATCACACGGGTAGCATTATATCACAGGTTAACGGCAAAATACAAGTGTTTTTTTACAGTTTATTAAAAAGGATATCAGGTCTATTACTTATCACTGTGGATTTTATCGTAGTACTCTGCTCTGAGCATTGACATAAGGCACAGATCCACGTACTTTCCATTTTTCTTTCCTGCATGTCTCATTTTTCCTTCATCAAGGAATCCGATCTTGTGATAAAGGAACGCAGCTGGTTCATTGGCAACGAAATGATCAATAGTAACACGCTCCATATGCAGATTGATAAATGAATACTCAAGTATCATTCTGATTGCCTCTTCCCCATAGCCCTTATTGCGATTTTCCTTGTCCCCTATGTAAATCCTTGTCAGATCTATCGAATCTTCTTCTTTATCGATACGAGACAGATAGATTCTGCCAATGGGTTTATCTTCAGGCTTGAGTACTATAGTGTACATTTCCTTGGTAGGATCAGCTGAGAAATTGATGAAATCTCTTACGATTTCCTCATAATCACGCCCTTCATTCATGGTAAAAAACTCATTAACGTCTTTCCTGGCTTCCCATTCTGCAAATAACTCGCAGTCAGCAAACTCAGACTCTCTAAGCATAAGGTTCTTCGACTCCATTTTTATCACTCCATTTACCCTTATATTACAATTTTCACAAAACAACTACAAATAAATAATTCAATGTGTTATTATTATATAGTATTTTCGCGGAAAATAAAAGGAGATTAACTAATGAAAAGGAAAAAAATTGCAATTTTATTGCTCATAACCTGTCTTATTACGGGAATGTCTCTGATGACATCATGTAACAACACTGAAGATCCTACTAAGGACCTGTCCGCAAAACTAGATTCTAAGCTCAATGCATATAAAACGGATCTGCAGGATTCTGCAGATACGATGAATTCTAATAAAAACATAAGAAATTATCTTACAAGCTGGGCTAAGGAAAAAGGTATAAGTTACAATGTAGACAAAGCAGGAAACGTAATAATGACATCTGATGCAGGAAAGGGCTATAAAGAAGTGGCTCCAACTGTTATTTTGTGTTCTTACGATGAAAGCCAGTTCAGTTCTTATATCGATCCTATCGTAATGGCTCTTTATACTATTAAAAATAATGAAAGCACAGGCAAACTGACTGTAATATTCACTGCCGAAAACGGACATAGTTTAAGCGGCGTCAAGTCACTGAGTTCATCTTATTTCACTGATGATACAAATGTATTCTGCATCAACAGTGGCCAGAAAGGTCTGTTTGCAACTAAGACCGGAGCCAGTTCATCTTACAGATCCACTCAGAGTATTAGTTATACAACGCCTACGCTGACTAAGGCTTATAAGATCAGTATGACTGGCCTTCCCGGAGGTCAGCCGGATTCCAAAACATCTGATATGATAAACCCTATCACCAGAATGTCCTCTCTGCTATCTTCGCTGAAAAGCAGCGGAATAAGCTATCAGCTGGCTTCTATCAATGGTGGAGACGATGATGACCTGTATGCTAAATCTGCATCTATGACTATAGTTATTGATGCTAACAAGGAAGAATCCTTTATCGAAAAGATGGACAAGGCCACTGAAAAATTCAATGAAAAAAACAAAGATGAGTTTAAGGGTATCAAATATAGTTATAAGAAAGTATCAATGCCATCTAAGGTGATTTCAACAAGCGATTGCAACAGGTTTGTCAGCTTCATGTACACGCTCCTTGACGGAGTTTATTATAAGGATGATGACGGAAATCTTGTCTCAATAACCAATATATCTTCTATAAAAACAACTGACAGTTCTATTAGAATCGGCTCAGTTGCTTACAGTTTAGATAAGGCTAATCTTAAAGAAATCGATACGGGAGAAGAGACTTTATGTAACTTATCAGGCATCTCCTATAAGAAAACATCTTCGATACCTCTTTGGGAGGGAAAGTCTGACACCAAGTTCACTACGGCAGTAGCGGCTGCTTACAAGGATTATGTGAGCCAGACGTTGACATATTCTGACTCTGTCCCGTCTTCTCTGGCAAGCTATATTTCACAAAAGAACAGTAAGTGTGATATTATCTCGATCACTGTCAATGATAATGTGGTCAAGGATTGCACGGGTGCCCTGGTCACGTACCTCATAGATACAAACCAAAAGGATAAATAGGCGCAACACCCTAAGGCCCTCACTTGTCCTCGTGCGCGAACAGTCCGCCCGGCTTGCTCGCCAATGGCAGAACACGTTACGAACTCGGCAAAAAATCAAAGTCTCCTTCAGAGACTTTAAAGGAGAAGCCCTTAGTGATATTCATACAAGTATGATATCACCATCGGTCTTCTCCTTTGTTTTGCCTTCAAACAGCGTAACGTGTTAAACTGCCATTGTTGCTCCCTTCGCCTCGGACTGTAACTGCTCCTGCGGAATCGTTCAGGCCTTAGCGGTTGCGCCACCCAGGCAACTATTATTTCCAGTAAGTTAGTATAAAACCTGCTATTAGATATACCCCCCTATTATCAGATTGCAAGTCAACTGATAATCAAAGCTAAAACACAGGATTCTTTCAACCAGACGGCCACACTGACCCACGCTGCGTTTCCGCAGGAGCAAGTGTAGTCATAGCCGCAGGCGAGCATGAATAACAGACAAATGTGTCGCGCTGTTTGAGTTGATATGAAAATGAGAATGCCTTAAAGTAAATCGTACTAGTATGATTTACTCAGGCATTCTCATTTTAAAGTCTCTGAAGGAGACTTTAGAAATATCAACGAGTTCGCGACACATTCTGTTATTCGCGAGTGAGGCTTTATGACTACCTGCGCACGAGGACTAGCAGCAGGGTCAGTGTGGCCGTTAGCCCAGGATCTTTTTAGACGCATTGGCCGAAGCTGTGGCATCCTTAACATAAAAGTCAGCACCGATCTCTTCAGCATACGCCGCAGTCAGCACTGCGCCTCCTGTCATTATCTTGCAATCCGGAGCCTTCTCATGAAGAAGACTGATTGTTTTAGCCATATTAGGCAAGGTCGTAGTCATAAGCGCAGACAGGCCCACAAGCTTTATTTTGTCCTCTAAGACCCTTTCAACGATATCAGAAGGTTCCACATCCTTACCCATATCTACGATTTCATAGCCGTAGTTTTCAAGGATAACCTTTACGATATTCTTGCCGATATCATGGACATCGCCTTTGACTGTCGCAACCAGTATCTTGCCCTTGGAAACGCCATCCGTGGCGTTTTTGCCCAGCTTTTCCTTGATGACATCGAAGGCCACCTGAGCTGTAGTGGCGCAGAGAATCAGCTGAGGGATGAATATCCTGCCCTTCTCGAATTCTTCTCCGGCCTTGTCCAGTATAGGAATAAGTTCGTTGTTTACTATATCCAAAGGCTCCATTCTCGTGAGCATATCTGTTACAGTTTCCCGGCACTGGGTCTCCAGGCCATTGTCGATGAAATATCCCAGATCCTTCTTGACATCAGGCGCTGCCACAGTTCCTACCGCCGATTTAGTCGGCGCTGCTACTGCAGTCAGATCCGGCGCATCCTTATACTTATCAATAAAGTTCTTAGCACCTTTGTCTATGTTCATAATGAGTTTGTACACTTCTATAGCCTGCATCATGCCGGGAGCACCCGGGTTGATTATGGCCAGGTCCAGGCCGCATGTCAGGGCCATCTGAAGGAAATTCTGGTTGATGACAGGTCTCTGTGGCAGGCCGAATGAGATATTCGAAACACCCAGTACCGTCTTCAGGCCCATATTCTTGACCATTCTAATAGCCTCAAGAGTATTCTGAGCATTCTCCTGCTCAGCAGAAACAGTCAAAGTCAGACAGTCGATAATAATATCTTCCTTACGAATCCCTAAAGCTGTAGCGCTCTTGACGATTTTTCTTGCGATTTCTATACGTTTTTCAACGGTTTCAGGGATTCCTTCTTCATCCATGGTCAGACCTATGACACATGCTCCATACTTCTTGACTATAGGCAATACTGCCTTCATAGAACCCTTTTCACCATTGGCAGAATTGACAATAGCCTTGCCGCAATAGGCTCTGAGAGCCGCTTCCAGGACTTCGGGATTATTGGAATCTATCTGAAGTGGCGCTGTTACAGTTCCCTGCAGTGTCTTCACTATATTTACAATAACTTTTTTCTCGTCAACTCCTGGTACTCCTGCGTTGACGTCCAGTATCTCTGCGCCTTCATTTACCTCATTAATAGCCAAATCAAGGACATACTCCAGGTTTCCTTCACTAATAGCTGCCTTGAGCTTCTTCTTTCCGGTAGGATTGATGCGCTCGCCTATGACACGAGGTTCATCTATGATAACCACCTGCTCCGGCGTGCATACAGCAGTCGGAATGACAGGTTCGTTCTTCTGATATCTTTTCTTCTTGAATACCTTTCTGATTGCTTTGATATGAGCAGGCGTTGTCCCACAGCAACCGCCTATGAATTTAACGCCCAGCGGTATCAATGCAGCCGCACTGGCAGCGAATTCATCCGGTCCGACCAGATATTCTCCGGTTGCCGGATCAGGCAATCCAGCATTGGCTTTAGCGATTATAGGTAAAGTAGTCCATTTGGATAACTCTTCTATAAGCGGTTTGAATTCCTTAGGTCCCATTGAACAGTTCATTCCTATGGCGTCGGCTCCAAGGCCTTCCAATGTAAGGGCCATGGAAGGTATACATGTGCCTGTGAATGTTCTCAGATTATCTTCAAATGTCATGGAACAGATCACAGGAAGATCTGAATTTTCCTTAGCTGCCAGCAACGCCGCTCTTATCTCGTAAAGATCGCTCATGGTCTCTATCATGATCAGGTCAGCATCTCTACCGGCTATTATCTGCTCTTTAAACATGTCATAGACTTCATCAAAAGTCAGATCACCGTTAGGCTCCATCAATCTACCCGTAGGGCCGATGTCCAGGGCAACCTTTGTGTATGTGCCCTCCACAGCCTCGCGCGCATTTCTGACTGCAGCCTCGATAAGCTCTTTGACCGAGTAGCCGCAGCCCTCTATTTTGTATTTGTTGACTCCGAATGAACATGTGCATATCATGTCAGAGCCTGCGTCTATATACTCTTTGTGTATGGACTTGATAACCTCAGGCGCAGTTATATTCAGCACCTCAGGCACCTTGCCCAGGTCCACGCCCCTGGACTGGAGCATTGTCCCCAGACCACCGTCCATATAAACGAATTCTCCCGTAAATAACTCTTCTAATTTCATAAGGCTCCTTATAATAACGACTTAACGTTTTCACTGATTCTCTTGGCGATATACGGATTGTTCATAGTGTACAGGTGAATGCCATCTACATTATGGGACAAAAGGTCCACTATCTGGTTTGTGGCATAGGCTATGCCTGCGTCTCGCATGGCTTCCGGCTTGTTCTCGTAACGCTGCATCATTTTAGTGAACTTGGCCGGCAGACTGGCGCCGCAAAGGGAAACCATTCGCTCTATCTGTTTACTGTTGGTGACAGGCATTATGCCCGCCTCTATCGGCGTATTGATGCCCGCGATTTTGGCTTTGTCTACAAAATCATAGAATATCTGGTTGTCGAAGAATAACTGTGAGACCAGATGTTCTGCCCCGGCGTCGACCTTCTTCTTCAGATTCAGAACATCCGACACCTGGTCTGTACTGTCTGGATGTCCTTCCGGATAACATGCCGCGGAAATGCCGAAATCATAGTGTTTGCTCTTGATATATGTGATCAGATCACTAGCGTGTTCGAAATCATGCTTAGGCTCTATGCCAGGCACATAATCACCTCTCAGGGCCATTATATTCTCTACTCCGCCGTCCTGCAGCCTTTCCAGCATCACATCTAGTTCATGTCTGGTAGAATTCACACAGGTCAGATGTGCCGCCGATTCGATGCCGTAATCAGCTTTAATGGCGGAAGCTATCTCACAGGTGGAATTATCGGCCAGACTGCCGCTGGCTCCGTAAGTCACACTGATGAAATCAGGTTTCAGATACTGTAATTCGTCTAAAGTTTCATATATGGTCTCTATTGGTACATCTCGCTTAGGCGGGAATACCTCGAAGGAAAAAACGGTTTTTCCCTTTCCAAAGAGTTCTGCTAGTTTTAAATTCAAAAGATCACCTACTTCTTTATATAACATATGTTAAGGTCTACATGGTTTCTAATGCCTGATACCTTTCCTTCGTTGGAATACTGCCACATTTTAAATGTGTAAGGGTAAGCCGTCGACGTGGAATAGTGAGCCAGCCAGGTATCATACTTAGTAAGATACGACAGGTCTATTTCATTGAGCAACCAACGCTGATTCCCGTAAACCATCGGCGTATAGCCGTTGTTCTTTATTATCGTACAAAAAGCGTCCGTTACTTTGGTCCGTTCATTATCTGTCAGCTGTGATATTCTATCCCCATCCATGTGTTCCATATCGTACACTACAGGATAAGTTACGCCCTTCCGCCTGATATGTCTGATGACAAACTTGGCCTCAGCTACAGCTTCATCTGTTGTTATGGCCTGAGAGAAGAAATATACACCAACCTTGACGCCGGCCTTCCTGGCATTTTCAATATTCTCCTTAAATCTGGAATCGATACTGATATTTCCCGAATCCGATCCGCTGTACCCCACTCTGATTATAGCGAAGTCCACGCCGTCGGATTTAACTTTCTCCCAATCGATCTCTCCCTGATAAGTAGAGACATCTATTCCTATAGTTGATTCATAGTCGTCGTCGCCATACATTCGAAAACCGTTCTGATAATAGTATCCCGACTGTTCATATTGATTTACCGGTATATCCACTCTGTTGCCCAGTCCTTTATATGTGCCTACTACAACAAAAAGAACGCAGAAAATGAAAACTATAAGTATAATGGCCAGTATAGCAGCAAGGACCAGGGTCGCTTTGCTTTTGCCACTTAACAAAAGTCTCTTACTTCTTTTTCTTCTTTTTCTTTTTTCTTTTCTGTAACTCATGGCACCCATTTTATCATAAATCACAAATTAAATAAAGATTATTTGACTAATAGCATCAACTTATATTATTATGTACTTAGTTAACTCTGCTATGGAGGTGTGTATCATGATTGATTATGATGTATTATCAAAGGAAATTTCTGCATATCGCAGGGATCTTCACAAGATTCCTGAGTTGGGTTTTTTCGTTTACAAAACGAATGCCTACGTTAAGGCTGTCCTTGATGGTCTGGATTGTCAGGTTGAGACTGTCGCAAAAACAGGCCTGGTGGCATATTTCGACTTTGGCGGTGAGAAGACTCTCTGTTTCAGAGCGGACATGGACGGTCTGCCTATTGAAGAGGAAACCGGCCTTGATTTTGCCTCGACTCACGAAGGATGCATGCATGCCTGCGGTCACGACGGGCACATGGCCAACCTGCTTGGCTTTGCGAAAGTCCTGAACTCATACAGAACCCAGGGAAGGCAATTCAAATACAATGCCCTCCTTTTGTTCCAGCCTGCCGAGGAGACCATAGACGGCGCCCTGACAATTCTGGGCACCCATATATTCGAGCAATTCAAAGTGGCGTCTATATTCGGCCTGCACATGTGGCCGTTTCTGGAGGAAGGCGAGATAACTACCAAGCCTGGAGTCATGATGGCCAAGTCAACTGCCTTAGCCGTCGAAATAGAGGGTCTCAGCGCCCACTGCGGCGAGCCTGATAAGGGCCACGATGCCCTGGCGGCCGCCTGCAGATATATAGATCTGCTCTATGATTTTAAATCCGAGCACATTCGCGAACGGTCTGTTCTGAAATTCGGAGAGATGAAAAGCGGAACGGTCAGAAACATCATATCAGACTACACCAGACTCGATGGCACAATGCGTACCTTTGATGATCTTACCAATAAACGACTGGTAAATGCTATGAAACACTATGCCAGGCAATTAGAGACTCTATATGAAGTAAAATTTACAGTAGACACATCCAAATATCATCCAGCAGTCGTCAATGATGCAGACCTGTATCTGAAAATCAAGGAAGAACTGCTGAGTAAACACCTTAATTTCGTAGAATTGAGGCGACCTTCAATGATAGCTGAAGACTTCTCATTTTTTGAGGAGCGGATACCGGGGTTGTTTTTCTTCCTTGGTACAGGGACTAAGATACCGCTCCATAGCAATAATTTCAACTTCGATGATGCTGTGCTGATAAATGGAGTGCAACTCTTCAATACAATATTCTTAGGATCTAAGTAAGCGTAACTTTAAAGGACTGCTGCCGGAAAGCAACAGTCCTTTTTCAGTATCATCTTTTATTGTTTTTTAGTCGACTTTTTCATAGTCTTTAGTTCTATGCGCTCGTCTGCGCAACCGGCTACATAGGATGAATGAGTCACTATTATGACGCATTTGCCATTGGCAGCTAGTTTTTTCATTATGTCCATGATCTCTTCCTGAGTCTCCTCATCGAGATTGCCCGTAGGCTCGTCGGCCAGGATTATATCAGGCCCGTAAGACAATGCCCTCGCAATGGCTACCCTTTGCTGCTGCCCGCCTGACAGCTTCAGGACACGCCTGTCAGCCTCATCTCTGTCCAGACCGACCTGGTCAAGGATGCCATAGGCCTTACGTTCGATTTCACCCTTATCTATCTTTTGTTTATCGTTAGACTTGGATATCTCCATGGACAGCTCGACGTTTTCCTTAGCCGTAAGCTTGGTCAGCAAGTTGAAATCCTGGAATATGACTCCTATATTCTTGCTTCTGTATTCGTACTTGTCCTGAGATTTCATGTCCTCACCGTTACAGTAAATGGTTCCCTCAGTAGGCTCCACAAGGCCTGAAATGACTGATAGCAGCGTTGTTTTACCTGCGCCGGACTTTCCTACTATAGCATATATTTTTCCATTTTCAAAGGAGTAATTGACTCCGTTTAGTACCTGCTTGCTTCCGTAGGAGAAACAAAGGTTTTCCAGTTTTAATACTTCCATTTCGTACCTCCTAATCTCGGTTGGCCAATATCTGCAGTGGCTCTTATCTCATTATGGATATAACTGATACCATTCCGGCTATTATTGCAAGCAATATGCAAGATCCCAGCAATTCCAGCAGGACTATGATATTCACTGAATTTGACACGCTTGATATATAGTTGCTTACAGCGCCCTTGTTGCTGTCCGAATTTCCTGATGCACTTGAACTGCTTGAGCCGGAGCTGTTTGAACTGCTTGAAGAGGAATTATCAGAAGGCTGTGATGGCCCTGCTCCGTTGTTATCTCTGCCAAATGACTGCTGCATGTCGTTGCTCTTGGTCTGCGATTGCGTGATCTGTGACGATAGCAAAGCGTTAGTCACCGGCACCGAGGCGACAGTGCCTATAGTACCTCCTATTACAACTGCGACCAGTGCTATGATCATTATTTCTGACATGAACAGTTTGGCGATCTTGCTCTTCTTCATGCCGATGGCAGATAGCACGCCTATCTCATACTTACGTTCTCGTGTACTGAAGATATTCATAACTACCAGAATAATGGCTCCTACTAGAAGTATTACTATGAGGAAGTATCCTGCAAATTTAGACAAGTTCTCCAGAGGTTCTGCACTTCTTTCATAGCTCTCTATGTCTGTTGAAGAAACAGTATATTTGCTGGACAGGCCAAGGTCAGATACCTGAGTCTTGAACTTCTTATAATTAGCTACAGTTCCTACTACATAAGTACCGTTCAGATTGCCTGAGATAGCTGTAGTACTGCTACTGCTGTATTTGGATGCAGAAGTATCTGTTATTTTCTTCAGAGTATTATAGCTTGTATAGATTTCATTGGCCGGATCTGTCTGCTGTCCCGGATCGCCCATGTTGGCCTGTGTCGAGCTCTGGCTGTTCTTATATATCCCTACGATCTTCAGTTTATATGTCTCGCTGCTCTTATTAGGGTTGGCTACCTTGATATAATCTCCTACGGACAGGTCGTTGTATTTGGCCAGATCACTTGAGATTACACATACCATAGCACTGGTACCCTCATCGAACATCTTGCCGCTCTTGATCTTGCATGTGCCGTCGACGAAATCTGTCATGGCCTCGTCAGAAGAATAACCTGTGATAGTAAAGTCTCCCGTCGTCATGCCGCTCGGGGCTTTGCTGTCCGAGTTTGAACTGCTTGTGCTGCTGGAATTACTTGAACTGCTTGTGCTGTAGGCTTCCAGGCTTCCTGAAGCGTCTACAGAAGCGCTCAAAGTGTAGTAGAATGATTTCACAGCGCTGGCTTTAGCGTACTTTTTCAGCTGAGTCAAAGACAAAGATGAATTTTTCATGGCTGACTTCAGCTTTGATTTGCTTATAGATCCGGAGCTGCTTGATGATTTGCTCATGGCTTTGTCTCTATCCATGCTGATCTGTGCAGTAATTGTCATGTCTGACAGGGCGCTCTCCTTGGAACTGGCCGCTGACTGACGGATGCATAATCCAATGCAAACGGAAAGAGCGATGATAGTGATAATAATACCTATTAATATGCTTCTTCCCTTGGCACGGACTATGTTTCTCATTGCGTTTTTTAGAATGAACATGTCTTACCTCCAATTGTTTTATTACGAGTCAATTATATAGCCTTTATAAGTATTAATTAGGTAAGCTATGCGTCACTTTGTAAAAGATAATGTGTAATAAATGTGTGGAGAATGTGTGCAAGAAAAAACGGCGTTAATGCATAGTCGCATTCAACGCCGTAATCAGGTTCTCTATAACTTATTAAATTTCTTCTTTTTCCTCGTCTTCTTCAAGTTCTGAATAGGCAGCTAGCAAAACAATTGCTGCTACTGCGCAAATACTGAAAATAGTCCACTTTTTCACTAGAACCACTCCTTTCCCTACTTGCTATTATACCCTGCTGCCCGGAAAAGTACAAGGGTTTCTTCCTCGTTCATACCCATTCTGGTACATATCTCAGAAAGTGTATCTTCTTCAAATACGTAATCTGGCTCCATGCAGAGTTTGGTAAAATCCGTCTTATTAATGCCGCTCTTGCTGAAGGTTATTTCACCTGAAGCTATTTTTCTGTCGTATATTTTGAAAAATTCCTGTTTAAAAGTCATATTCACCGCCTAATGTACTGTTTCTTCATCGGGATTCACATGGACCATGCAATGCTTGATATTCGGGTTCTCCCTTTCCAGAAGGTGATGGACCTCTTCTGCCGTCTTGTGGGCTTCAAAGAGAGTCAGCTCCCCATCCATGGTTATTTCTACATCTACATATATCTTGGATCCGAACTGTCTGGTCATGAGAGTATCTATATGCTCTACCCTGTCCACAGACAAAACTTCACCGCGAAGTTTATTCACTATTTCATCCGAGCAGGTCTTGTCTATCATCTTATCCATAGTCTCTCTGAAAATATCGATCGATACTTTCATAATGAACATGGCTATAATTATGGCAGCTACCGGATCTAAGACCGGATATCCCAGCCTAGCTCCCAGTATACCTGCGAAACTACCTATAGATGAAAAAGCGTCAGACCTGTGGTGCCAGGCTTCTGCCTTCAGTGAAACAGAATTTATTTTTCTGGCTGATATTATCGTATACCAGTAAAGTCCCTCTTTCATGACTATTGAGACTATGGCCGCAACAAGCGGCAGTAATGTAGGCGTCACTATCGTCGATGGATCGATTATTTTCATTACACCTGAATAACCTATGGCTATACCTACGACAGCCAATATATCTGCCAGGAGTATGGAAATAACGCATTCCATTCTTTCATGTCCATAAGGATGTTCTTTGTCCGCAGCCTTACTTGACAGGTGCGCTCCTATTATGACCAGTATAGTTCCTGCTACATCTGATGTGGAATGCACTGCATCTGATACCATTGCAGCAGAATGACCTACGATCCCTGCTATGAATTTAAAAGACGCCAAAAATACATTGCAGACAATGCTTACAGTTGATACCCTGTATATTACTTTCTTATCCGACAGAATCGGCTTCTCGTCTTTTCTCATATGCACTCCTATGGGCCTTGGTATGTGTATTATAAACCTGCTAAACCCATTGATTACATAGTACATCTTCACTTATTAAACTGTCAAGTAAATGCTGTAGTTATGATTGTTAGTTAGCTTTCCACTGAGCATACAACCTAACAGTTCCGCCA
>NZ_SNXO01000042.1 GCF_004362975.1 Aminicella lysinilytica
TCAGCTATTATCTGTTTGCAATGTTAACTTCCGTTTCTCGGCCCACGCATCATACACTATGTTGGGGCATGGAAGTTAACTATTCAATTGAATTCAGGATATTTAGCTCCTAATTCTGTGCATACCAAACCATATGGGTACGCCCAGATTATTGGCAACACGATCAGTATTATCAAACTGATACCAGGACCTGCGCCTCCAATCATATCTTCTAATCCAAATGAACCTCCGGAGATGAACATATACATTAAAAATATCATTGGAACCAATTTGACTTTTTTCTTCTTTTCAACAGTTTCTTCCATAAATATTTCCTCCTATCGATGATTTCTTCTGTATTTCTTACAAGAATATTCTAACAATAGCGATGTAATTCTTTCAATTACACCATTTAATGAAATTACAACTAATACGAAAGGTGTATCTTATATACTCCTTTCGTATTATGTTTTTACTTCTTTTATTTACATTGAATATTTTTTATGATATACTTTCACCAAAGTTAGGAGGTCGAGCATGAGCCTTAAAAACGACGATTGGATCAAAATCAATGAAATGGTAAAAGCGATATATTCAACTCCAAGTAGTGCTGTTATCAGTGATACCATAGTAAAGATGTCTTATATCATCAGTTTTTCCCACTCCATGTATCATTCTTATAAGCGATCAGGAAATAAAACCATCGCCCTTGACTATCACAGCGATGATCTTCCGAAAGAAGTAATAGATGCATACAGCAACGATTATGAAAATATCGATTACATTGCCTGGTATTCGGATATTCCCATTTCCAGAGCTTACAGAGATTCTGACATTATAGATAATAGTGTAAGAGATAATTCCGAATTGATGAATAAATGGATGTTGCCAAATAATATGTACTATTGTTTAAGTTCAACAGTCGCCTATAATAGAGTGGCGTTCGCAGGTCTTTCTTTTTTCAATTCAAAAGGCGAAGGTGATTTCAGCGATGATGATAAGGAAAAGCTCTCCATTATTACAGATCATCTTTCAATAAGACTACATAACGACTACTTACTTTCAACTTCATCCTCATTCACCGATCCTAAGTCGGATTTCTTAAATAAGTATCATTTGTCACGCAAGGAAGCAGAAATCCTGAAACTGATCAATGAAGGTAATTTACGCGACAAACTGGCAGAATTGACGTTTATCTCAGATAATACTTTAAAAAAACACTTAAGTAACATTTACAAGAAATTTAACATTAATTCATATGAGCAGTTGATTCAGATTATTAAAGGCCAGGATCTCGAATAAGTATATCGTTACTGGTCATGAAATAGCGCATAGAAATAAACGGATTATTTTCGACCAAAGCGTAGTTGCGAGAGTTTCAACGAGTTCGCCACACATTCTATTCTTGGCGAGTGAGGCTATATGGCTGTCTGCCTCGAGGACTAGTGAAAGTCTCGCACCTACGCATGAACAATATCTGTAAACTCGCTGATTTCCCTGCTTATCGTGCACAGGTCGACAAGTGACAGGTCGTGGATGTCCTCGTGACCGGTGACCCTTGCGAAAGTCCGCAGTTCATCGGCGCTGACATTGAGGAAATTGGCCACACGCTTGGAAGCCGCATCAATATCCAGACGCTTACGAAGTTCAGGATCCTGAGTAGCTACACCCATAGGGCACATGCCGGTGCCGCAGATCCTGTACTGCTGGCAAGCCGCCGCGATCAGAGCTGAAGAAGCCACTGCAACTGCGTCGGCGCCCATAGCTATGGCTTTGGCGAAATCCGGAGAAACTCTCAATCCTCCTGTGATTACCAGATCCACATCTGCTCCAACTGAATCCAAGTACTTTCGGGCGCGAGCCAGGGCGAATATCGTCGGCACAGTCGTGCCTTCACGAAGCAACAGCGGGCTTGAGCCGGTGGCTCCTCCGCGTCCATCGATAGTTATGAAATCAGGCTCTGCAAATACACAATACTCCAGATCTGCTTCGATCTTCTCAGCAGCGATCTTAATTCCGATTGGACGTCCGCCGGACCTTTTCCGCAGGTCTGCGACTATGGCTTTCAAGTCTTCCTTGGAATTAACATCAGGAAATTTAGACGGGCTCTGGACTGCCTTGCCCTGCTCCTTGCCACGGATAGCCGCGATCTCCGCAGTAACCTTCTCCCCAGGGAGATGACCGCCCATACCGGGCTTTGTGCCCTGACCTATCTTGATTTCTATGGCGTCCGAGGTCTTGAGGTTCTCTTCGGTCACGCTGTACATGTTAGGCACATACTCAAAAATATACTTGTAAGCATTGGCTTTTTCTGCCGGCAGTATGCCGCCTTCGCCGCTACACATAGCAGTCTTGGCCATGGCGCTGCCGCGAGACAGGGCCTCCTTGGTCTCTGCGGAAAGAGCTCCGAAGGACATGTGCGAAATGTACACAGGACTTTCCAGTACCATAGGTTTAGCCGCGTGCTTACCGATGACAGTCTGGATGTTCACCGGCGCGCCATCATCAAGGGGTGGCGGATTCAGCTGAGCGCCCAGAAGCAGAATGTCATCCCAGTTCGGCATAGGCATCCTGGTGCTCATGGCGCCGCCTATGGTCTTTCCCGTCACTGCCATCTCGTGGATCTCGTCCATATATCTGGCCCCGGCGTCGTGGCGCATGAGAGTCTTATCATAAGCAAGCGGATCAGCGGAAGCAGAAGGGCTTTCCGAGGCCGAGGCACCGGTGTCCGAGCCAGTGCCAGCATGATCCTCAGTTGGTTCCCCGTCGTCGTCCAGAAGAACAAGCTCCGAAATTGGAGAGCCGCAAGCCAGGCAGGCGTCAAGATCTTCGATCTTGATACCTTCCTTTTCCTCGTCAAATATGTATCCGCAAACTGAACATTGATATTTAGCCATTTTGTTTTCCTCCCTCGTAATATGTTACATTTCCCATTATATCTACTACCTTGATATGGACCACCCGATCCCTGCCGTCTACGATCTTCTCGCAGGCGGATTCGATCCGTCCCCTGTTTCTCAGGAATACTGCCGTCGGTCTGTGGACCTGTCCGTCGTAGTCGTAATCTACACTCCATGCCTCGACTACAGCCAGAGGATCCGCCTTGGCAGACTTCCTTATAGTATCTTTAGACTTCTCGTCTATGGCAGAACTCAATCTTTTCTCTCTGGCACTGAGCAATTCGATTTTCAGAAGTCTCTTGTCTGACGAAAGTATGTCATCGTAATCGATCTTAAACTCCGCCTCCAGACTGGCAGAAACGCCGGCCTCATGACCAGCCTGGGTACCGAAAACCCTGAAGCCGCTTTTTTGATTACTGAGCCTTGCCACGGTACTCTCAACTGCCAGACTGCCCACATCGCAGCCTATGAACCTCCGCCCACGCCTGGCCGCCACAGCCGGAAGTGTCCCGCTGCCGCAGAAGAAGTCCGCGCAGATGTCGCCTTCCGAAGTACAGCAGTCTACTATGCGTTCGATGAGCAGTTCTGGTTTTTGTGTAGCATAGCCTGTACGCTCTGCCGATGTCCGCCCAACCATGTCGATAGTCCAGACATCCTTCATATTTACCATAGTGTACCAGCCCACATCATCCTTATATTCCTTGACGCCCTTGAAGCGGTAAGGCTTGAACTGGCGGTTATATGATTTCTCCTCCAGCGGCTGTAAATCGTAGGTTCCCGTCTTGCTGTAGACAAGAATATTATCATGTTTCCTTGCGAAGCGTTTCTTGCTGCTGCCGCCGGATTTATATGTCCAGATTATCTCGTTGACGAAGCGGCTTTCGCCGAAGATTTCATCCATGATTATCTTGGCGTAGTGGACGGCGTGCCAGTCCAGATGGAGCCAGATGAGGCCGTCGTCAGCCAGCAGTTCTTTCATGATAATGAGCCTTGCTGTCAGCTCCCGAAGATACCAGTAGAGCCCCCTCTGCCACTTATCGTCATAAGCCGGGTGCTTGATATTCTCACCGCCGACCTTAAGAACAGCATCGTAGCTGGCCTTAGTGAAGAAAGGCGGATCGATGTAGATCAACTTCAGCTTCCCGCCGTAACCCTGGTCCAACAGGTGCTTCATGACCTTCAGATTGTCCCCACCGTAAAGGGCCGACTCACCATCCCCTATGACCTCGGTCAGCCTTGGCTCCCCTGCCTTTGTATTGGCGGCCTGTATCTTTGCCGCCTCTATTACCTTTGTAAGATTCCTTAGAGTGCTCATGTCCCGCTCCTCTGCTTCCGCCCAGCAGCACGCCGATAAGATCCGGCCTGCCGGCTTTTTCCAGGGCCTTTACGACCCACTTGCGGTTTTCCTCTTTGTTATAATGTATGAGCGCACGTTGCATGCGCTTGTCTTCCATTTTCTTGGCCACGTAGATATGCTCGCCTGTCCGCGGGTCTGTCTCTGTGTAATACATGGCCGTGGCTAATGTCCCCGGCGTCGGGTAAAAGTCCTGGACCTGGTCCGGAATGAACCCGTAGTCCTTCAGGAACAAAGCCAAGTCTATGGCGTCGTCCAGGGTACTGCCCGGGTGCGAGCTTATAAGGTAAGGTATGAGGTATTGCTTCTTGCCCAGCTTCCGGTTCATCTTATTATACTCTTCCACGAAGTCCGTGAATACCTCTCGTCTCGGCTTGCCCATATAACTTAGGACCCGGGGGCTGATATGCTCCGGCGCCACTTTCAATGTGCCGCTGACGTGGTATTTACAAAGCTCCCACAGGAAGTCTCTGTTCTTGTCCGCCATGAGATAATCGTATCTGATGCCCGACCTGATGAATACCTTCTTGACCCCGGGCAACTGTCTTACTGCCCGCAGAACCTCCAGGTAATCCTTGTGATCAATGTTCATGTTCCTGCATGGCTTCGGATATAGACAGTCTTTATCCTTACAGACTCCGTACTTCAGCTGGCGGTCGCAGGCCGGGTGCCTGAAATTCGCCGTTGGTCCTCCAACATCGTGGATGTAGCCCTTGAAATCCGGTTTCTTAGTCAGGGCCGTCGCCTCACGGACTATGGACTCCTTGCTGCGGCTCCTCACCTGTCTTCCCTGATGATATGTCAGCGCGCAGAAACTGCAGTCGCCGAAGCAGCCCCGGTTGCTGACTATGCTGAACTTCACCTCCCGGAAAGCCGGTATGTCTTCCTTATACATAGGGTGCACCTCGTTCTCAAAAGGCAGCTCATAGACATCGTCAAGCTCCTGACGGTCGAGAGGCTGCTGAGGTGGGTTTTGTACTACGTAGGAATTGCCGCCGTAGGATTCCGCCAACCGCCGCCCATTGATGTAGTCATTCTCCCTGTACTGCATGACGAAGCTTTCGCCGTAGGCTTTCTTAGACTCTGCGATTTCCTCAAAGGCCGGCAGTACAACTGTCTCACCGTCATCAACAAAATCCGACGTGTGGTAGCATGTGCCGGGGATCCACGTAATGTCCCCGGGGGCTATACCCGAATCCAAGGCTTCGGCCACATTGATGATGGCCTTCTCACCCATGCCGTATATGAGCAGGTCAGCCCTGGAATCCATGAGGATGGAACGCCTGACCTTGTCTTCCCAATAATCGTAGTGGCCAAGCCTTCTGAGGCTGGCCTCAAGTCCGCCTATGATGACAGGCACATCCTTATAGGCCTCCCGGGCCCGGTTGCTGTAGACTATGACTGCTCTGTCCGGCCGCCTGCCGGCTACGCCACCCGGAGAATACTCATCCACCCGGCGCCGATGATGGAAAACAGAGAAATTGTTCACCATAGAATCCACCACTCCGCTGTTTATGAGAAAACCCAGGCGAGGCCTGCCGAAGCGTTTAAAATCCTCGCATGACCTGAAATCCGGCTGTGCCAGAATGGCAACTTTATATCCGAATCTTTCCAGAAGCCTGCTGATTATAGCCGTACCGAAAGAATGGTGATCCACATAGGCATCCCCGGTCACCAGAACGAAATCAGGCTGATCCCATCCTCTCTTCTTCATATCTTTCATATTTACAGGCAAAAACATTCTATTCCCCCAGTGTTTCTAATAACTTCTCTGTGATCCTTGCCGTCAGTCCCCAGATGACTCTCCCGTCTACGTCGTAGATAGGAATAGTCCACTGGCCTACACGCCAGGCGTAATCTTCATCGATGCCCACCTTTTCATAGGGGAAATCATCGTCTATTTCCGTAGTAATATTCTCAGTGAATATCTCCGGCCTTACCCCTGCAATATCTTCCAAAGCCACGAGGAAAACTTCATCCACTTCATCCTTCTGGACATGAGCCTTCAGATAGTCCTCATACCTGATGACACCCAGGTGGGTGTACAGTGTGTAATTGGCGTATCCATAGAGAATATCTCCCTGGCCGATGACCTTAATAGCGGACACCGGTATCCCGGTCTCCTCCTCGGTTTCCCGAAGAGCGCACTGGAGGGGCGTCTCCCCCTTCTCCATATGGCCGCCCGGAAAGCATATCTCCCCCGGCTGACTTACCATATCGTGAGCCCGCACCTCATACATGAGGCAGACCCGGCCCTTTTCATCCTCAACGAAAGGCACCAGCACGGAGAAAAACCTGTATTTCCCTATAGGCTCCGGCCGATGACCCGCGTATGTACTTATGATATTGTCCAGTGTAAACATCTGCAGCCTGCCTTTTGTTATATTCTGCGCCGGCCCGGCCAACACCGCCCGGCAGCTCCCATTAGCTAAAAAATAAGAGGGGCATAGCTCGCCCCTCACATAAAACTTGTTCTTAAATTAGTTGAGTATCTCATACTGTGAGAAGTCAACGCCGATCATCTCTTCCTTCTCGGCCGACAGACTTACTACGAAGTTCATGCCATAATTCTTGGAGATACCTTCCAGTCTCTTAAGAAATTCTGGAATGTCTCCCAGTGAAAAGTCTGCGTGCTTCAGAATACTGTCGATGAAAATAGTCTCTATATCGTGGTCGGAACTGATGATTCCATAAATAAACCCGATATACTCATCGCTGTTGGTGATATGCTCGTACTCTTCCATGCACACTACCCTGATCTTATACTTAAGATCATACATCAACCTTGAATTCTTGTTAATAAAGATAACGCTTCCATCGCTGTTCTCAGCCTTATCATTCGCAAGATCGATCATCTGCTTAGTTTTACCGGTACCTTTATGCCCAATCAGTAATTTTACCATATTATTGCCTCCATTGCTTTCTTTTACAATTATTATACACTATGGCTTGCGGCCATTCAATCTATTTTTTCAATTTTTCCAATCTTAATTGACCGCAGGCGCCGTCTATATCGGCCCCCAACTGTCTCCTGACGGTGGCTGGTATGCCCCGGCTCTCCAAACGGTCCATACACTCCTCGGCCCTGTGTCTTCCCGAGGATTTAAATCCTGTATCTTCCACCTGATTCAAAGGGATGAGGTTTACGTGACAGATCATCCCGCGCAAAAGTCTGCACAGGCTGTCCATGTCTGCGTTGGAGTCGTTCTCCCCGTGGATCAGAGCGTACTCGAAGGTGACTCTCCTGCCTGTCTTCTCTGTGTACCGTCTGGCCGCGTCAATGACCTCGCGCAAAGGGTACTTTTTGTTGATGGGCATTATGGCGCTGCGCCTTTCGTCGGTTGTTCCGTGGAGGGAAATGGCCAGGTTCACCTGAGGAAAATCCTCGGCGAAGCGGTCGATGACCGGCACAAGCCCGCAGGTGGAAACTGTAATGTTCCTCATGCCCAGGTTCTTGCCGTCCTTGTCGTTGATGAGCCTGATGAATTTGGCCAAGTTATCGTAATTATCGAAGGGCTCGCCTGTGCCCATGACGACTACATGTCCAACGCTTTCTCCTGTGTCGGCCTCCACGTCCATGATCTGTGAGATCATCTCCCCGGCCGTCAGGTTTCTGTCAATGCCGTCTATGCCCGAGGCGCAAAAAGCACAGCCCATGCGGCAGCCGGCCTGTGATGAAATGCATACGGAATTACCATACTTATACTTCATGAACACGGTCTCAACGGCGGAGCCGCCGTCCAACCCGAACAGGTACTTTTTTGTTCCATCGGTCTGAGACTCCCGGCACTCAAGCAATGTCAGGGGATCTATGACGCACTTTTCTTCAAGGGACTGGATAAAAACTCCCGGAAGGTTTTTCATCTCCCGGAAGTCTCTTTTCCCCTTATAGATCCAGCCGAAAAGCTGCTTGCCTCGGAAAGCCGGCTGGCCCATTGACTGAGCCAGTCCCGACATTTCTTTCTGAGTCATGTCTCTAAGGTTTATCATATAATTAAACTCTTTCTATATTCAGTCCGGTCTTGTGACCGTTGATGTCTACTTCCGGCAACTCCTGAGTTTCCTCGATAGTGAGGGCCAGGGTCTCCTTCTTGATGTAGTCTTCATACTGACTCACAGCACCCATAACGTCTGCATCTGCGTTTACGTAAATGTTTATATTGTCCATCATTTCATAGTCTTTCTGCTTACGCATCTGCTGAATCTTGGATACTACTTCTCTTGCCAGACCTTCAGTTTCCAGTTCAGGAGTCACTGTCGTATCAAGTATTGCGAACACATTGTTCTCCATGGCTACTGAGAAGCCTTCCTTGGCGCTGATCCTTACATCGACGAAGTCCTTCTCGATCTGGACCTTCTCGCCGTTGAGTTCCATAGTCACCGAGCCGTCTGCTTCCAGGCTGCTTGTAAATGCCTTAGGATCTTCCTTGGCTAGAGCGCCGCCGAAGGCCTTGATGTTGCCTCCCAGTACAGGACCCGCTACCTTGAAGTTAGGCTTCAGGGAGAAGTTCATATAGTCGTCCAGCTCGTCGGCGAACACAACCTTCTTCACGTTGAGTTCTTCCATTACCAGCGGTGCCAGGTCTTCTATAATGTCTCTGTATTTTCCGTCTACCAGTATCTCGCTGAGAGGCTGGCGGACCTTGATGCTTTCCTTTTCTCTGATGCCGCGGCCCAGGTTGGCTATGGTCTTGACCAGATCCATCCTCTCCTCGACTTTCTTGTCTATAAGCGACTCATTACACTCAGGATAATAAGCCGTGTGTACTGACTCTTTTCCTGTGAGTTTCTTATACATTTCATCAGCCAGGAACGGCGCTATCGGCGCGATGAGTCTAGAAACTCCTTCCAGTACCTCGTAGGTCGTAGCGTATACGCTTTCCTTGTCGGCAGACATGCCCTTGGCGTAGAAACGACGACGTGCCCTTCTGATGTACCAGTTGGACAGATCCTCAGTTACGAATTCGCTGATGGCTCTTACGGTCTTCATATGATCGTAAACGTCCATATCAGCTGTAGCGTCCTTGACTGTCTGGTTATACTTGGACAGTATCCATCTGTCCAGTTCAGGCCTCGACGCATAGTCAACCTTCAGCTCTGCCGGCTCGATTTCGTCCAGATTAGCGTACAAAACGAAGAAGTTATACACATTCCTCAAAGTCCCGAAAAACTTGCTTACAACGTCTTTCAGGCCTTCCTCGTCGAACTTGGTCGGCGACCAGGCAGGTGAAACGCTGCACAGATACCATCTGGTGGCGTCTGCGCCGTATTTATCCAGCATATCGAATGGTGAAACTGTATTACCCTTGGACTTGGACATTTTCTTGCCGTTTTTATCCAGGATCAGATCGTTTACCAGTACGTTCTTATAGGGTGACTTCTTCATGATAAATGTCGAGATAGCCATAAGGGAGTAGAACCAGCCTCTGGTCTGATCTATGCCCTCGCAGATAAAGTCCGCAGGGAACAACTTGTCAAAGTCTTCTTTGTGCTCAAACGGGTAATGCCACTGTGCGTAAGGCATGGATCCTGAATCGAACCAGCAGTCCATTACCTCCGGTATCCTCGTCATAGGCTTGCCACAGACTGGGCATGTAATGTGGACATCGTCCACGTAAGGCCTGTGCAGCTCCACGCTTGCATCTATGTTCTCGATGGCTTTGTCAGCCAGTTCCTGACGGCTTCCGACGCACTCCAGATGTCCGCAGTCGCAGCGCCAGATAGGAATCGGCGTGCCCCAGTATCTCGTTCTGGAAATAGCCCAGTCCTTAACATCTGCGATCCAGTTGCCGAAGCGCTTCTCGCCTACGAATGGCGGGAACCAGTTGACGCTGTTGTTGTTGGCAACCAGGTCATCCTTCAGCTTGCTCATTTCGATGTACCAGCTTGGCTTAGCATAGTAGATCAAAGGCGTGCCGCAGCGCCAGCAGTGTGGATAGTTATGCTCCAGCTTTGCCTTGGCGTAGATTTTGTTCTCATTGGCCAGCCATTTGATGATTTCTACGTCCAGGCCTTCCTCCATAACAAAATGACCTTTCCAAGGTGTCGTCGTGTAGCATCCTCTCTCGTCTACAGGCTGCAGCATAGGCAGTTTGTATTTGCGGCCGCACTGGTAGTCGTCTTCGCCGAAGGCCGGGGCTGAATGTACGATGCCCGTGCCGTCTTCAACGCTGACATAATCCATGCATGTGACGAAGAATGCTTTCTTATCTGTCTTAACAAAAGGCATAAGCTGTTCGTACTCCATGTACTCCAGGTCTTTTCCCTTCATTTCTTCCAGTACTTCATAGTTGCCCTCTCCCAAAACCTTGTCGGCCAGGGATTTAGCAACGTAGAAGATGTTTCCTTCCTCGTCGCCCTTGAGCATCTTGGCTCTGATATATTCGATGTCAGGTCCAACTGTCAGGACTGTGTTGGCAGCCAGTGTCCAGGCTGTAGTTGTCCAAGCCAGGAAGTATTCGTTCTCTCTGTCCTTGCGCTTGAATTTAGCTGTGATGGTGATGACCTTCACGTCCTTATATCCTTGCGCTACCTCGTGGGAAGCCAGTCCTGTTCCGCAACGCGGGCAGTAAGGCAGGATCTTATGACCTTCATAGATGAGACCTGCCTTGAAGAACTGATCAATGATCCACCATACGGACTCGATGTAATTATTGTCAAGAGTGATGTAAGGATCATCCATGTCAGCCATGTAACCCATGCGCTCACTCATATCTCTCCACATATCCGTGTATGTGAAAACCGAATCACGGCATTTCTGGTTGAATTCCTTGATTCCATATTTTTCTATATCCTGCTTGCCGTTCATTCCCAGCTGCTTCTCGACTTCGATTTCAACCGGAAGTCCGTGGGTATCCCAGCCGGCTTTCCTGTTTACCTGATATCCCATCATTGTCTTGTATCGGCAGACGGAATCCTTCAGAGTCCTTGCCATTACGTGATGGATGCCCGGCTTGCCGTTAGCTGTCGGAGGTCCTTCATAAAAGATGAATGTAGGTTTGCCTTCGCGTTCGTTTACGCACTTGCTGAGCAGGTCTACTTCATTCCATTTCTTCACCTGTTCTTTCTGCACCTGTGCTACAGGCTTGTCTGATAACTTTTCAAACATTTCGATTTATCTTCCTTTCATATAGTAAAAAAGTCCCTTGCAGACTTTCCATCTGTTAGGGACGATCATTCATAACCGCGGTACCACCCTAGTTGCCTTCCTCTATCAAGGGGCCACTCATTAAAGTGCCAGACTCAGGAGTGATATTCATTCTCTGCTTCACCGGATCTCTCTCACCGAATGAGATCTTCTCTGTAAGGATATTACGCAGGATTACTGTTTCCTTCACCGTCTGAAATATTAAGTTCAACGAGGATAATTATATATTCAAACGCCGTAGATGTCAAGTTTTTAAGAGGTTTTTCCCAGTAGAGTGCGAGGTTTTTCCCACATTGACATAAGGTTTTTCCCAGCCCGAAAAACTTTTGCATATATTGTCCTCTAATTGCAAAAATATAACTTTTAATATCCGGGAAATGTGGTAAAATGATTGTAGTATCAATTGGGAGGTGGCGTATATGTATTTATTCATACTTGGGTTCGTTTTCGTGGTTGGGCTGTTTATATACTACTTCTTATCGACCAGTAGCGGCAGTAGTAAAGACGAGCCACCTAAGAAGAAAAAAAAAGAAGATAATCTCAAGAAGGAAGAGAATGTTATTTTCCTTCCAGATGACATAGCCGAGGTCAAGAAAAATCACAATATCAAGCATTGAGTTATTGTATAAGGGAGCCGCTGCATTTGCGCAGCGGCTCTTTTCATGGGTTGGACCGTCATTGCTGCGGATTTTCAGGGCCGGAGGTATTTTCCACAAACTCGGGAAAAATATTCCCACAAACTCGGGAAAAATACTCCCACAAACTCGGGAAAAATATTGTTTTTATTTAAAATATGGGGTAAACTATCACTGGGAGGTAAGGTACCATGAAATATAAGAAAAGAATAGCCGACAAAATATTACAGAAACGTCTGTCAGCAAAGGGTGCAGTCCTTATTGAGGGAGCAAAGTGGTGTGGTAAAACAACAACTGCTAAACAGATTGCAGGAAGCACGCTGTACATGCAAAATCCACGAGAGAAAAAGCAAAACCTTCTTATGGCTGATCTTGATCCTGCTGTTTTATTGGAAGGACCTATTCCAAGACTTATAGATGAATGGCAGATTGCCCCAGTGCTTTGGGATGCGGTAAGATTCGAGGTGGATCAGAGAGATTCATTCGGCCAGTTTATACTTACTGGCTCCTCAGTTCCAATCAATCTTGATGGCAACTCACATACAGGCACTGGACGAATTTCAAAAATGCTAATGCGGCCTATGAGTCTTTACGAATCCGGCGAATCTAACGGAACAGTCTCCTTGGCAGATCTGTTTACCAGCGGATATGATATAGCTTCAAAAAATCAACTTGACATCTATGATATAGCATTTTTGACCTGCCGTGGTGGTTGGCCAAAGGCTACAGATCAAACAGAAAGCGTTGCATTGCAGCAAGCCTTTGATTATTATGATGTCGTAGTTGCCTCAGACATTTCAAGAGCTGACGGCATAAATAAAAATCCAGAAAGAGTCAAACGACTGATGAGATCCTATTCAAGGAATCTGGCTTCCCAGACAAAACTGTCAAACATTAAAAAAGACATGAAGACCAATGATTTGGATACGCTCGATATCCAGACTATTGACTCCTATATAAACGCATTGAAACGTATCTTTGTTATAGAAGATCTTCCTGCATGGAATCCAAATCTCAGGTCAAAGGCTGCTATACGTACATCTGACACACGATATTTTGTTGATCCATCCATAGGTATTGCGGCTCTAGGTATGGGTCCTACTGATCTTATCCACGATCTTAATACTTTCGGATTGTACTTTGAAAGTATGTGCGTCCGTGATCTTCGCATTTTTTCAGAGTCTTTAGACGGTACCCTATATCATTATCGTGATGGCGACGGGCTGGAATGTGATGCAGTCATACATCTCCGCAACGGCCAATACGGATTAGTTGAAATCAAACTCGGAGGACAAACACTCGTCAATGAAGGTGCCGAAAATCTAATAAGACTGAAAAACAAAATTGACACTGCAAAAATGTCTGAACCCTCGTTCATGATGGTATTGGCCGGCACTGAACCCTTTGCGTACAAAAGGGATGACGGCATATATGTTGTTCCGCTCGGTTGTTTGAAAGACTGACATACATAGCGCAAGAGACCTCGGATCCGCTGCTGAAGCGAGCCTGAGGTCTCTTGCATTTTCTTCAAAGGTATATTATCGGCTATAACATTTGTCACTGCCGTTTAAGGATTCGTCTAATTCTGCTGCCTTTTGCGCAAAGCGATCAGTACGCCTGCAAGGGCTATACTGCTGCCGCCAAGGATTATCCAAAGGCCCAAGTCACTGGTGTCTCCAGTGTTCGGAGCTGATGCGTTATTGCTTGCTGAATTGCTATCCGAACCGTTTCCGGAATTATTGCCGGAGTTGTTGTCTGTGTCATGGCCCGGCTTCTTGCCATTATTATTGTTATTGTTCGGATCGTCAGAAGATGAATCCGTCATGCGATAATAGTTCAAAGTCAATGTATTGGACGCCGCGTCGTAAACTGCTGTCTTGGTCGTCACGGAATTGCCCGTGTTCAAAATGTAACCATTGCTTCCGTATGTAGCCCAGCTTTCGATTGGCGTTACCGATATGGCACTGCCTACCTGAACAGTCTGCGGTGTCTGCAATTCCAGCGGTGTTGCATTGTCCAGTGTATATGTCGCGCCCTTATCCTTGCTCGTATAATAATTGCCAACTACGTTGTAAGTAGAATAGCTTACTATTGGAGTATTGTCCTGGATAGTGTATGAAAGTACTGGTGAAGCTGTGTATGATGTTGTCAGGTTTTCATTTGAATCTAAAGCATCAAGAACAGTCTTATCTCCGTTTGTCTTAACATAATGAGTTCCTGAAGCCGTGCTCTTCTTAGTAAGATCAAGCTGTTCACTGTAATTCAATGTGATATGCTGGAAATTTGAAACTGCCTTATTAGCTTTGAATACAAAATGTTCACTTGAATTGCTATCCGTCCCATTGGCATAATATGTCAGGGTAAAGTCAACATTGCCTTTAGAATCCTCAAAGTTGTATGTTGTACTTGTTGTATCGTCATCTGCAACTGCTACTGTTTTATATGAATTATCTCCTACTTTCAGAGTAATATTATCTGTGGAATCAATGAAATTAAAGTTTGAGCCCATCTCATCTGTAATAGTACTTCCTATACCTAAAGAATACAATATGTCATTCTTTATATCATTAATACTGCTTAACCCACTATTACCACTGATACCAGTCAGATAAGTGTTAATGAATGAATCAAATACTTCATAACCTGTAGAATCCACCTGATATACATAACAATTATATCCAGCTGTTTTCTTTAAATACTTAAAATCATTAGCAGCTTCATACATGGATTTCTCAGAGTTCAATATTACAGGATAATCACCATTGTATGTGCTACTGTAAAATGATGATACATCCTGCTTGTTATTCTTAGCGTTCGGATATATAGCCTGAGCAAGAGGAGCATTTTCGGTACCCCTGCTGTACTTCTGATCTACCAATACATTATTATCAATATTTTTGCCTATATAGGCCATATAGTCTTCCCAATTGTTCGAATCTCCCAATTTGCTATTGGAAGCAATCTTGAATTTATCTGAATTGAACCATGAGGCCCACTCATAAAGGCCTCCGCCCATGTTTCCCTGTCCTGTAGTACTTGAATACTGAGTGTTATAATCATTAGCTGCTTCTGTCTGAGGATACGTATAAGTTGAACCATCGCTGATTAGAACTACGTACTTACGGCTTGCCGTTGTACTAGTATCTCCTACAAGCATTTCTCTGGCAGCGCGTAATCCGGAAGCCATATTGGAGCCTTTTTCCAAATCACCAAAATACTTTTTAAATGCAGTATTCTGTTCTTCTGTAACTCCATCATCTGCTTCTCCCTTTTTCTTAGCGCTCAATATTGTATTTATTTCTGTAGCCTGACTACTACTGTTCTTATCGTACTTCTGAAGGTCATATGTTGCTGCAGCTGTACCTCTATAACCAACAATTCCTATGTTGACAGACGCCCCACTTTCCGTAACAGAATCCTTCAGACCGCTCAAAAGTTCCGCAGCCTGTGATGCGACTGTGTTCCCACATGATGAGCAATCTAATACGAACACCACATCCGATGTCATCTGCTGTTGGCTGGATGGCAATGATAAGGTGATATTTGTCTTATCGCTTGAATCAAGCCTTGATGCCGTCTTAGATATAAGCTGGCCATCGCTTTCTGTAGTAAGTATTTCCTGATTGGCAGTCGTTCCAGATGTAGTATCATCTGCTGCGAATATGCGTAAGTGGTAAACCACATGTACTGGATAATAATTAGGCCGCCCGGAAGGGCGGCGATTTTAGCTAAGGCTATTTGGTTTTGAAGCAGTTTTCAGG
>NZ_SNXO01000043.1 GCF_004362975.1 Aminicella lysinilytica
GATATATACATGGTCCAGGCCATGCGCATCATTCAGCATCGGAAACCACCTCCAACACCATCTTCAACAAATCTCTTGGTGTAGACTCGTTGATAGCAATGCGTACGCCTGCTACATCAAGCTCCACCTGTGCATTGAAGTCAACGTGTGTTTCAGCCGTAATTGATTTAGCTTCGTCCTTCGGTGGAGTCAGCTCAGCAAATGCAGTAGGATTGTTATCTATGGCTGACTTTCTGATTTTACTAAGCCAGTAGTAATATGCATCTCTCGATAGGCCTCGCTCAGAACAATATTCATTGATAGTCAGCCCAGACGATACCCTATCTTTGATGATAGCTGCCCACTGAGCCATACGTACATTTTGTTTCGCAAGTTGAGTGTCCATTGTTGCCTCCTTCGTTCACCAGCTCGTGAAAACTGGGTTCACAGTTTTTGCTAGTAACATTATCTCAAACTCAAGCAACTTTGAACAGGTACATGTGGTTTACCACTTACGTCTATGAGACCTCACGGGATAAGCTCGCCAATCTTTCCTCGTCTACCTGCCTAATTTACTTACGGAAGTTACGATTGCCTTTTGGACTTCACTACTCTTAGTCAGTTTATCCCTTCTGCAAGCCTTAATATTAGGTTTCTGTTCGTCAGGCTACGATTTCGCTATTGCTTCTTCTCTCCCACACCTCACGATGTGAAACTTGCAAATCGCTTTTGGGGTTCGTCGGCAACTACGCCCCACATGGACTTTCACCACAGATTGACGGCATGCCCGTCATACTAAAAAAGAGCTGTTGCACAAAGCATCAGCCCTTTTATGATTAAGATTTATTTTTAGCAAATTAAATTTCAGATATTTTACTTCTGTCCATGTCTTCTGGCTGTGTAAAGTCCATATCTTCGTATTTGACCCATTTACTACCCTTCACCTTTTTGTATACAAAGAACATAACTATTGATATAGGGATAATACCATAGCATGTTATGAAATCAAACCAATTAAATGCCTGGAATACCCACCAATTTGCGCCAAAGCATACAAGCACACAAACGATTATGCAAAACCACGACCCAAACGGGTAGAAAGGAGATTTGTATTCTAATTCATCTAAAGAATGTCCTTGTATTATCCAACCTTTTCTGAATCTGTAATGTGATACACTAATAGTTAACCAGTTATATACTCCAGCGATTCCGCAGAGATAATACGCTGCGGTATATGCAACGCCATCACCTATTAGTGATGCAACAAAAGCAAACATGGCGATAAATGCTGTTAGCAAAACCGCCCTAACAGGCACACCACGGCTAGATATCTTAGCGAAAAATTTAGGTGCATCACCTTTCTCTGCCATTCCCTGCATTGTTCTAGAAGCCGCATACATAGAGGAATTCCCGCAAGATAATACCGATGTTAGTATTACAGCGTTCATTAACGACGCTGCTGCTGCCAATCCCGCATTTCTAAAAATAATCGTGAACGGTGCTGCTGCAACATTTGATTCTGAGGCATCAAGTAATGAAGGCTCAGTAAATGGAATCAATGTTGCCACGATGAAAATTGTGCCTAGATAGAATATCAGCAATCTCCAAAAAACGCTCTTTATTGCCTTGGGAACATCTTTACTAGGGTTCTCTGATTCAGCAGCGGTCAGTCCTACTAGTTCCGTGTTAGAGAAAGAGAAGGCCGCTACCATGAATATGCCCACAATGCCACCTATTCCATTTAAGAATGGTGCTTTCTGACCATTGCCAGCATCTAATGTCCAATTGTGGAATCCTGCCTCTTCTCCAGCGTTCATGATGCCAACAATCATAAGGACTCCTACTATTAGAAAGATTACAGTAACAACAACTTTGATTCCTGCGAACCAGTATTCAGCCTCACCAAAGCCTTTTACAGAGAATAGATTCAGAGCTAGCAGAATTGCCAAGAACAATACTGCCCACAATGTCGAACTAGATCCCGGAAACCAATATTTGATAATAATTGCTCCGGCAATAAGTTCTGCCGCTACTGTCATTGAACTTCCAAACCAATACGACCATCCATTAGTGAAACCCCACGCAGTATCCACAAATCTATTTGCATAAGCTGTAAATGCGCTTGGTATAGGAAGCCTTGTAGCCATTTCACCCAATGCAGTCATCATAAAGTAGACTACTATGCCCATAATAGCATAGGCAACCATTGCTCCTCCAGGTCCAGCGTCTCTGATTGTTCCACCCATTGCCAAAAATAAACCTGTACCGATGGAGCCGCCTATGGCTATCATTGTTAGATGCCGGCCTTTAAGTCCTCTTTTAAGGTCATTTGTCTGAGTTTCAGTACTCATAAATTTCTCCTCTCTTACTAACCAGTAGAATATAACTAGAGTTTACCAAGGATTTCCACTTGCATATGTGCATAATCCTCAAAGTACCTTTTGATTTTATCAATGCTATCATCAGATGGGGCCTCAAATGTTTCTTGAAGCCCTCCTATATGTTGTTCTTTAGATACTCCAAGATTATGATATGGTAGTAAAGTAACCCTCTTAATATGATTAGCCCTATAAAAATCCGCTGTCAAACTTATGATTTCATCAGTATCATTAACGTGACTTATCAAAGGCATCCTCATCTGTAATTTTTCTCTAAGTCCCATATTTCTCGCAATTATTTTAAGATTTTCAAGAATTATCTTATTATCATTGCCTGTAAGTTGGAGATGTTTCTTCGAATCGATACATTTCATGTCATAAAGGATATCGGTAACATTAGACATTCTAGCCATTTCTTCCAGTAAATCGCCATCTCCATATCCTGATGTATCAAGACAAACATCTATCCCTCTTTTGGCTGATTCCAAAATCAGTTCTTTTGAAAAAGCTGGTTGAGCTAGCATTTCACCCCCACTAATTGTTAGTCCACCGCCAGTATTCGTGTAAAAAGCTTTATCTTGTTGAACTTGTTCTAATACTTCCTGAACTGACATCTCTTTTGCAACAAGCTGTAATGCATTCGCATAGCAATTTTTGACGCACAGCATACACTTATTGCACAATTCTCTATTAATGTCCACTTGTTCTTCTTTATTGACAAAAATAGCCTTTTCAGGACATTGTTCAATGCAAACCCCACACTTAATGCAATTGTTTGGCATCTGAATGATCTCCTGATCAAAATTGATAAGTTCAGGATTGTGGCACCACTGACAGTTCAAAGGACATCCCTTAATAAATACTGTCGTTCTAATACCCGGCCCATCCTCAGTCGAAAATTTCTGTATTCCGCCTATTAAAGCTTTTATAGGTCTATTTGCCATCTCGATTCCTCAATATAATTTGTTTATGCCTGTTTAAAATGAGTAGTTCTATAAATAATCGTATCCTGAGCACTCTTATCCAATTCGGTGAAGTAGGCCATGTATCCTGCCACTCTCACCATAAGTCCTTTATAATTTTCAGGATTTATTTGAGCTTTTTTCAATGTTTCGTCGTCAACAACATTAATTTGAATGTGCTCTCCTCCAAATTTAAAATATGTCTTTATAATACCCTCAATGCTTCTTAGTCCCTTTTCTCCTGCAACTCCTTTAGGATCAAATCTTAAATTGAATAGTGCCCCATCATGAAAATCTTCCTGCCTCATTGAAGCAACCGATTTTACAGTAGCTGTAGGTCCGCTTATATCTCTTCCCATCATTGGAGATGCATTATCACAAAAGGCTTCTCCAGAAAGCCTTCCATCAGGCGTAGCACCAGTTACTGCGCCATGAGATACATTTACCGTCTGTGAATGTACATTGAAAGAGTAGTGCCCTCCTCTTGCATCTGGCCACTGTTGAACATTATCAGCAATGAAATGCATCATTTCTCGATATACGCTATCTACATGTTCACTATCATTGCCAAATTTCTCAGGTTTGTTAAGGAGTAACTGCCTCATTCTCTCCTCACCGTTAAAATTATTATCCAAAGCATTGATCAACTGATCCATAGTCATGTCTTTATCTTCATAAACACATTTTTCAATAGCAACAATTGAGTCAGCCATATTGGCTGCTCCAGTAACAAACAAACCAGCAGTAGAGTATTTTGCACCACCTTCCTGCACGGATTTGCCACTCTCAACGCACCCTTTGGTAACCATTGAAGCAAAGATTACTGGGTATTTAATCATATGCACGCTTTGCATAATATTATAACCTTCAGCTATGAGTTTATAATGATGAAGTATCTGTTTCTTTAGTGCCTCTTTAAATTCATTAATGTCTTTAAAGTTTCTAGGATCTCCAGTTTGAAGCCCCATTAACTTACCTGTTGCCGGATCTATTCCATTATGAAGAACAAATTCTATCATTTTACCCATATTCACATACCCAGCATCAGGAGAGCCGTCTGTAGAACCGCCTCCTGGGCCTGGCTGTATGCATCCCACTATGGTCCAGTCTCTTGCTTCTTCAATAGTACAACCTTTTCCGAGCGTCATTTTCATAGCAGCATTATCATTGAAAAATCCAGGATTAGCCTGCCCATCTTGAATCATCCTACACCCCTTCTGAATCAATTTCTCAGGCGTTCCATCCCACACTCTTACTGCCATCACGGGCTGTGTTGTTTTCAGTTGATTAGCAGCCTCCAAGCACATATATGAAAGGTCATTAGTTGCGTCTTTTCCCTCTGGTGTCTGCCCGCCAACTACAAGTATTTCCCACATAGGATACCCTGCAAAAGATGTTGCGTACCATTTATCTCTGAATTCATATACCTCGCATGCCTTTAAATATAAGCACTCAAGCATTTCAAGAGCTTCATCCTCAGTAATTATTTTGTCTTTTATTACATCCTTCTCGTAATAAGGCCACATATACTGATCGAATCTACCAAATCCATTAGCTGTTGTACAAACTTCAATGTGGAAATATACATGAACAAACCATACTAGTTGCAAAGCCTGTTGAAAAGTATTTGGAGGATTTTCAGGGACAATTCTACAGTTTTCAGCAATGGTCATCAGTTCCCTTTTTCTTTTCACATCCGTACACTCTCTTGCCTGTTTATCGGCTTCATCTGCCATTCTATGAGCATATTTAATCAAACCTTCACACTGAATAATGCATGCTTTCCAAAAGTTCATGCATTCCCTTGACTCACGTGATGTTCCCTTTACATTTTTGATGTTTTCTTGACACTCTTCAATATATCCTTTAATGCCAATTTTAAGTAATTTATCATGGTCACATGTTGTCTCACCAGAAACACCATTCCTCAAACCTACAGTAATGATATCATCCTGAATACATTCTTCAGTATGCTTTGGGAGTAAAGTCTTTGATGCATCTTCCATTGATTTTCCTTCCCAATAAGGTAGCGTATTAAGAATGATTTCTCTATCTTCAGCAGAAAGATCGTAGGGATCCTTAGTCCTTACAGGGAAATCGTCTATATCACTAACATACCATGAACTTGACTGAAATTCAGGGTGTAAATTAGCACCTCTGTACTTGTTAGTAGCAGTACCTACAATAAGTTCATCATCCATAATTAGTGTAGTCATATTTTCCATTATGTATTTTATAACTTCGGCTCGGAAAATGGGCGTAGCATCCCCTGCAAATCTTTTGTATGCTTCTGTTTGAAGAACAAGCCTCTCAGATGTTACACAAGGTCTCGTATCCCAAAGTTTATTCCTCATTTTTTGAATTCGCTGATTTAGCATAAATACACCTCCTCTTATATTTAGAATCTAGTAATATGCAGAAATGGTTTTATTAATTATCTTACTGCTTTTCTTCATGTTATAATTTTATCAAGTCAGACTCAATAACTTTTAAGCTATATTATTTGATTTATTTGCTGTATCAATGCAAAATAATAGCCTGACATTTTATGATTTGTTATAATATAAAAAAAGGTTAATAGGAGTAAACACAGATGAAAAAAACACGCAACGCTTTCATAGCTTTAGGAATAATGATTGCTTTAATCCCAACTTTTTTGTTATATGCGCAGCACATTTATTTAGGAGCATCACTAAGTATAATAACATCATGTGTATGTATTCTATGTTTTCTTGTATCTGACATAATTCAACTAGTAGAGTGCAAAAGACTAGGCAATCCTTTCTTCGGTCCATTAATCATTGGTATAGGTTTCCTTATTCTCTTATTCTACATAATTTTTATCTTTCAATAAGTAATCGAGGTATTCTAGTTTTCCTCTCACCGAAATACCACAGGCAAATTTAATTATTATAATAGAGGTCACTATGTTTGCTCTAATGTAGTGACCTCCTTACATGAAATGAGCCTTTATGGGTCTATATCGCAATAAGTCTATCCTACTGCTTCAACAATAGACTGGACAGTAAGTTTAATAGAATTGTCAATTGCCTCCTTAGTGTCATAGCCAATATGTGGAGTAGCGATTACATTAGACAGTGAAGCTAATCTATAATCAGATGCTGCTGGTGGTTCATCATAGTAAACATCCACTGCAGCTCCACCCAATTTATCATTCACTAGTGCTTGAAATAGATCATTAGGATCCACTAGTTCTGCTCTAGCTACATTTACAAATAGTGACCCCGGCTTCATTACATCGAACATATTCTTTCCGATCCCATACTTGTTTTCATCAGTAACTTTCATATGTAGCGTTACTATATCTGACTTCCTAAATATTTCATCCATAGTAACATATGGCACCCCTTCACTTTTCAACAACTCATTTTCGAATATATCGCAAGCGATTACTCTTGCGCCTAATGCGCTGTACTTTTCTGCCACTAGTTGTCCTATGTTACCTGTGCCAATAACCCCCACAGTAGAACCCGCAATTTCTCCGCCTTGCAAACCTTCTATAGACCATTCCTTATTCTTAACACGTCGATTGGCTATTGGTATTTTACGATTCAACGCCAGTGCCATTGACAACGCAAACTCGGCAACTGCATTACTGCCATAGCCTTCTATCCCCAAAACTTTTATCCCTTTGGATTTAGCATAATCCATATCCACAAAATTGTTGACTCCAGTTCCAATAAATTGCAAAATCTTCAATTTCTCCAACCTGTCAATCATTTCATGACTAAACTGCATCATCCCAAATGCTATAATATCTGCATCTTTTCCTCTATCTACCACTTCGAACTTATCCTTTGGTATTCCATCATATAAGTCAACATCCCCAATAGAATAGAGTGGTTCTAAAAGCTCGGGACGGCTTATAAATGATTTTGAGTCGATAATACATATTTTCATTCTATTCTCCTAACTAACTTTCATATTAGCTTCAATCTCTTCTTGCGTCGGTTTATCCTTCAATATCAATGATCCTCCTATGATTACAGTTGTTGAAGCAATTAATCCAATAAATACGGGATCCCCTAGGAGAACATTATAGCCAACTGTTAAGTACAGTACCGCTGGTACTACTGCGCCTACGATGATACTTGCCGTCGCTGCTATTTTAGATGTTTTTGTTTTAAAATAAAGTGAAGCAAATAGTACAGGTACCAATGCCGCACCAACTATCGAAAATACCATAGCTAAATAACTAAGCAGACTTGTAATGAACAATGCCACTATAATCCCGGCTATTCCCATAGCTACTGTAAGATATGGCAATGCTTTGGCTATTGTTGAATCCTTGAGATCCGGTTTAACAATCCTTCCAATATCATACATAATATGTGTAGTGGACAAAATTAAGAACGAATCAAACGACGACATAATAGCCGCTATAAGACCAGCCATCGTAATTCCTTTAATTACTGGCGGATAATACTTCATGATAAATGCAGGAAGTACTGAATCCGCAACATCGATGTTTGGCATCAACACATATATAGCGCCACCAATTATAAGCATTGCGATTCCAAAATAAATTGCAATAACTCCTGATGTTATAAACGATACTTTGGAAGTATGATCGTCCTTCGCCGATAATACCCTTTGTGGCATGGTTGGATCTCCCGGGCAAGCCAAGAAATACGACAGCATAAATCCAAGACTTGCTGATGAGAATCCATTTACCAAAGGATTTGTCAGTGAACTCCCAGCATTGGTATATGCAGTTGTAATTGTCTCAAGGCCACCGTCTATCATGTGAATACCAACAATCGGCCCTATAATAAATACTCCTAGTATCATTATCGCAAGCTGGGCCACATCGGTCCATACTACTGCATAAAAGCCGCCCATGGCCGTATACGTAATAGCAATCAATGCTGCAATTGCTGTAGCTAATGGAATTGATAATGTGATATGATCTCCAAAAACATATATGATTATTGTCCTCAATCCTGCAATATTGATTGCAACCAGACAAACTGCGTACAAAACTACAACTATCGCCGCTGCTAATCTTGAATGAACACCAAATGATTTGGATACTATTTCAGCTAAACTTCTAGCATTTGTTTCACGTATTGCTTTGCTCATAAAGCCCAAAGTAATAAGGCCAATTGCGAATCCTGCATAAACCCATAAGGTAGTTCCTGTAGCTCCGTATGAATACACATTACCAGCCGCTCCCATTGTCATGCCAGAGCCTACCATTGTGGCCAAAATAGTACCTACCAGCGCGAACTTATTAAAACGTCTACCTCCTAAAATAAAGTCGTCCATGTTATTAATGCGACCTTTTGCTATAAACCCTATACCCAGCATGGCTGCCATATACAGCGCTAATATTATATAATCAATAACTCCCATTTCTGTTCTCCTTTCACAGATCGATCAGAATCCCGGATTATGACTTTCAATGTCATTATACCAGGAAACTATGTTTATTTGAATATATCCATCTTTTCAAGTCTATCAAATGCTTCTTTTAATATATCCACACTTACTGTACAGGCTATTCTAACGAATCCTTCACCAGCCGGACCAAACCCACTGCCAGGCAAAACTAGAATATGTGCTTCATCTAATATTTTCTCCCAGATATCCATGGAACTAATACCAGTTTCGCGGATGTCCACAAAAATGTAAAAAGTCCCTTCAGGCTGATTACATCTGATATTATTCATATCTGCAACTCGTCCGCATACATACTTTGCCCTCTTATAATATTCATCATAGATACCCTTTTGAATAGCTTTTCTATTGTGGATTGCACAGATACCAAGCCTCTGAGCCATGGAATTGATTGTAAAAGTAACAGCCTCATTGACCCTTCTCATGGTTTCTATAAGCTCTTTGCGGGCAATAACATGTCCCAACCGAAGCCCCGTCATAGAATAATCTTTTGAATAACTATATACTGTGATAACTCGATCCGGATGAGATTCGTAAGCGCAAATAGGTTTCTTATTATCCGTATAATTCAATGCTCCATAAATGTCATCCGCAATGACTAAGAAATCATATTTTTCTGCAAGCATAAGTATCGACTTAATATCCTCGCTACTATACACTTTTCCGCTGGGGTTACATGGTGAATTTATAATTATAGCTTTGGTCCTACTGCTTATATATTTCTCCAGTTCTTCAACTTCAACATCGAAATTATTTTCAGGTCGTGTGTTGTAAACAATAAGTTTACCATGTGGTAATTCAACCTGTGGCTTATAATAAATATAATATGGGGCAATTGCTATAACTTCATCTCCATCATCTAATAGTGCCTCCATAGTAAGATATAAGGCATGTGTTCCGCCAGCAGTAATAATTATTTCTTCATCATTGAACTCAAATCCATAATCCTCTTTATACTGCTCTATAGTTGCACTTCGTAAATCTTCATCTCCCAAAAACTCTGTGTAAGTTGTATATCCGGCCAATGCCTCTTTATACATATAATCAATACATTCGCGATCAGCGGGGTAGTCTGGTGCACCGATTGAAAGGTCTATGACATCATCATACCGCTTAACCATCTCATTTGTTTTGGAAAGAGCTGCTTCTTCAAATTCCCAGTGTCTTTTTGCTATATATGGATTTTTAATCATTTTTACCACCTCTGTCTTATTGAATTAAAATCTTAGTGACAAACAGGACAAGCCGCCGTCTAACTTTCTATACTCTGAGGTATCTACAACCAGAACCTTATATCCAAGTGATTTAACAGTTTCTAAAACCGTTGGATATCCTTCCGGCACAATTACGGTTCCATTAACCCAGATGCAATTTGCTGCGTAAGCCTCATTCTCAGGGATTTCATATTTGTTGTATTTTTCAAAACCTTCCTTATTAACGAATTCGCCAGAAACCAGCATGTTGTTATCCTCTAGATAATTAACCCCAGTCTTTAAGTGTAGCACCTCTTCCAGTTTTACTTCCGAACATGTCATTCCATACTTAGCTAGTATCTCTGTAAGTTGTTTGATTCCCTCCTCGTTAGTTCTAGCTGATCTACCCACATAGAAATGATCTCCAGCCATCATTACGTCTCCACCTTCCAATGTTCCAGGGTCGTGAATATACTCGATCTTGTCTGCAGGGAAGAATTCTCTGACTGCCCCGATTATCTCGTTCTTCTCACCATTTCTAGTCTTGGCACCAGGATTTGTGATAATAGCACAAGCCTTAGTGATTAGTGCTGGATCTTCAACAAAACATGAATCCGGGTATCTCTCATCTGCAGGCAATATGGTTATATCAACGTCACATCTGCTCAATGCGGAAATATAATCATCATGCTCTCTCATAGCTAACTCATAATCTGGCTTTCCCAATTCAGGCGCAGAAGTGATTCCTTCTACCATGGCTCTGCATGGTCGACGTACAATAACATGGCTAAACTTTTTCATAATATTTTCCTCCGATTTATCAGTAATATCCTTTGCAGTTATTAATAGCAGTAATTGTGCCAACTCATTCTTGAATTGCAACATATTAGTCTTTACAAGGGTTTTAGCGATTTCACCATGAATAAAAATCTGCAATCCGCTTAAATTGACAGAAAGTTATTAATATATAGAAAACTTTTTATCGCAAAAACGATAAAAATTTTTCGTTTTGCTTTACAAAATTTCACCTTCGGGTTAGAATGAAAAGACACTTTGAAAGGAAGGTTAATTATGTTTAGTGGATATCTAGAGCAAATGAGTAGCATATACGACAACATGGATTCTGTGTTGATTATTAATGAAAAAGGATACGTTGAGTATGCAGCTTTTATTAACGAGGATAAGGAAACAATCGAGAATATCGGTTATACAGGAAAGCATTTGTTTGAAGTCTATCCCAACATGACGCCCGAAACGAGTTCCGTCTTCCAAGTCATGAAAACTGGCGAACCTATAATTGAAGAGATGCAAACTCAACTTGACTACACCGGTAATGTCAAAACTTTTTCTTGTAGCACATATCCAATTGGATTAGGTGACAAAATAATCGGTGCTATAAGCGGAGCTGTGTATTTGGATAAAGAAGGGAAACCGAGCAATACCACTATTCACCGTCGTAAGGAATTCAACACAAAAAGAGACCATCTATATAGGATAGATGACATAATTACCGAAGACGAGCAGATGGATCGTCTCAAAGAGCGGATACTTAGGATAGCCGCTGGTGATTCTCCTGTAATGATAATAGGCGATACGGGTACCGGAAAGGAACTGGTTGCCCAATCGGTCCACAGCCACAGCCATAGGGTGGGCGGGCCATTTATTTCACAAAACTGTTCCGCCATACCTATAGGATTGCTTGAGAGCACTCTATTCGGCACTTCTAAGGGTGCGTATACCGGCGCTGAAGACCGCAAAGGTTTGTTCGAACTTGCTGATGGTGGTTCCCTTTTTTTGGATGAACTAAACTCAATGGAGATTGGGCTTCAAGGTAAAATATTAAAGGCCATAGAGGATCAACAGATCCGTCGTGTAGGGGACGAAAAGATTCGCAAGATTAATGTACGAATTATCTCTGCGCTAAATCATGATCCAAAAACCCTCATTGAAGAAGGACTTATGCGAAGTGACCTATACTATCGGCTTGGAGTCGTACAGTTACGACTCCCAAATCTAATAGAGCGAAAATCAGATATCCCTGTTTTAATAAACTATTTTATTAAATCATATAACAGAACGACTGGAAGGCATATCAGCGGATATAGTGACTTAGCCCTTGCAGTTATGTTAAATCATACATGGCCCGGAAATATTCGTGAACTACGCAACGCTGTCGAATATGGGTTCAATATATCTGCGGACGATATCTTAACTATCAGTGACATCCCTGATAATGTCATATATGATAGCGAAAATCAGAGCTTTATACCGCAAACTGAGTTTGACGATGCCAATCTTCATTATGAGCAATTACTTACATCTGGGCATAGTCTAACCGAGCTAGTCGAATCGTATGAAGAACAGATTATTAGATACATTATTAATAACAGTAAAAATACTACTGAAGCAGCTAGTAAATTAGGAATCAGCCGGCCTACTTTGCGTTATAAGCTCTCTAAATATGAAATAGAGTAATGATTATTTAATTTGTGACACCATATGGTGTTACAGCAGCGCATGGAGGAAAAGGAATGTTAAAATTGGTGATAGGGGATGCAGACATTTTCTTGGACTGCTTATGCCGCCAATCCAAGAGAAAGTATGCCATAACTCGTGGTATCACACCCAATTAAAAAGGTCGTAGTGCGTATCCGCATTTCGAAACGGCTCCCAGTCATCAGGCTCAAGTTTGACCAGAAAGAAGATATACCAATAATCAATAAATACGGGAAGGTGTTTGTCTTCCAAGTGTTCGATTACAAACTCTGACACTCAAGGTACACTCTCTCATATTTCTTCACACTCTCCTCACTTCAATGCTATAATTTTATTAAATAAGGTAATGTCCGCACCCCCGCTCAAAAATACATTCATTTGTGCTCCGGTACACTTAACTCTTTTTTCCGAGCACATTTCTTTGTATATTTTCATGGCCACAATTTCTGTAGCCTGAATTTCATATTTCATTAGCCACCATCCTTAAGTCGTTAGGTATATAATAAACTGTGCACTGGCAAAAGCCAAACTTATGTTCTTTTTTAACCAAAAAGAAACTGGCTTTGGTATAATTTTCGACCAAGCCAGCATCTGCGTTTTTCATATTCAAATCGTTCTATATCGACATATGCATCAAGGCTTTTTCAAGCATCTTCTTATACTCTTCCACCACCGGTCCCGGTGATATTAACTTCATCTTTCCGGCAAACTGAAATACCCAACTATAAAACGTCTGACTAGTACATACATATGCTTTTGTTCTAAACGTATCAGCCGTTATCTTCCAAGTTACGACATCTTCTCCGAACTGATCGATAACAGATTTCATGAGATCATTATGGCATTCCAAAATCACCTCTTGCTTCTCACCTGTGAACATATTGAAGACCTGCTGCGCAAAGTCATCGATATTGAAGCTGGCGGGTGCCAAAACTGCCCTTTCATCCGATATTTCCAAGCCGTTTATTCTATCCACGCGGAAAACATTTATATCTTCACGCTTATCATAGTATCCAACCATGTAATAATGATTATCATCCCAGATCAAGGCATAGGGGCTGACTACATACAGTTCGCCGTCGTGACGAAGCACTTTCACTTTTTCTGCTGTGTAATCAGAATACTGAAACTGAACCTTTTTCTCTTCGTTTATGCTGTCGGTAATACAATCCACTATATAATATATGCCGGCATTGGCAGATTTAAGGCGCTCTGCGGTATAGATGTGACGCACTAACTTCTCGGCGTCATATTTGCTCGCAAATCCCGAAAGCTTCCGGATCAATATATCGCTCTTTTCCCTCGTAATAAATCGTGAGGAAGAAACCGCATCAATCAAAAGTTTGAGCTCCGTGTATGTGCTAATCTAAAAATGGTCCATTAAAGCAAGAAATCCAGTTGAAAAACGGTCCACTTCATTTATCAAATATCCGAAATGAGGTATACTCATCTCGGAGGTGAAAAGGAGTGTTAATATTAATGGACAAGTATACGATCATCAACATGAAGCGTAACGGCGTTTCAAGCAGATCCATTGCCAGACAAACTGGTATGAATCGTAAAACGGTAGATAAGTATTGGAACGATTACATCGAGAATCAACGCTTGCTGGAGCAGGAGGATGACCCAGAACTTATCAAAAAATTGCAGGAAGAAGTATCATCAGAACCAAAGTATGATATATCGAATCGGGTACCAAGAAAATACACAGATGAGCTGGACGGCTTTGTTGACAGCGTTCTTGATGAAGAAGCCGAAAAGAACAGACTGCTCGGCAATCATAAGCAACATCTGACATGCGTTCAGATACACGAACTTGCAATATCTGCCGGCTATGATATAGGACGTTCGACATTGTCTGATTACATCAGAATAAAAAAGAACAAACGGAGAGAGGCATATATACGTCAGGAATATGAACTTGGTGACAGGCTGGAATATGATTTCGGCGAGGTCAAACTTGTCATAGGCGGTATTGCAGGTACATATCACATGGCAGTACTGGCATCGCCCGCAGCAAACTTCAGATGGGCATATCTGTATACGAATCAGAAGAAAGATGTATTCCTGGATTCCCATGTAAGGTATTTCGAAATGATAGGTGGAGTATATCGCGAAGTAGTTTATGACAATATGAAGAATGTAGTCACCAGATTCATAGGTAGAAACGAGAAAGAACTGAACGATGATCTGATAAAACTTTCGTTGTACTATGGCTTTGAGATCAATGTTACCAACTGCTTCAGCGGTAACGAGAAGGGCTATGTGGAATCCAGCGTAAAGAAGTTACGCAACGCTATTTTTTCCAAGAAATACAAATTCGACGACCTGGAAAGCGCACAGGCATATATGCTTGATAGATTGCAGGAGATAAACAAAGCCGAATCCTGTATCGAGGATGAGAAGAAGTGTCTGCTTCCATACAAGCCGCCTTATGAACTCGGGAAGTTGACTAAACAGAAAGTCAGCAAATACAGTCTCATACAGGTGGAGGACAATTTCTACTCTGTGCCTGACCATCTGGTCGATGAATGGGTAAAAGTAAAAACTTATCAGAGCGAGATAATGGTGTACAGCAAGTCAAGGATGGTAGCCAGGCATAAAAAAATAGATGGCTCTCAACAGATGCAGATCGACATATATCACTACCTCGATACACTGAAGAAAAAGCCCGGAGCCTTAAAGAATTCCAAAGCCCTTAAAAGCAGAGCCGAACTTAAAACCATCTATGATACATATTTTAC